>NZ_RJNY01000009.1:0-79607 GCF_003942795.1 Streptococcus mitis | reverse complement strand
CTAGAATTCTCATTGCTTTGAACATCAAAAAGGAGAGAACCAATTTGGTCCTCTCCAGGGTATAGCTTTTCATCAACCCACTACAGTTGACAAAGAGCCTCAAAAACTTGATATAATGCGTTTTATAGACTATAAGATTAGTTGTCTTTTCTTCTCAAATTAAGTTTTCCCTAGACTTTTCAACCTTATTTCGCTTCAAATCCTTCTGCGACCGCGTCCGCAAAGTTTTCTTCTACGATGCTTGCACAGTGGTCACAGATAACTGCGTGGTAGCTACGTTCTGCAGTAGTTGGATCGATACGACGGCAGCGGTCACATACTTCACCTGCAGCGCGTTCAACTGTGAAGGCTACATCCTCAAAGCTAACTGTGCCTTCTGGAGCTGGTTCTTCTGCAATAGTCAATTCTGACACGATCAAAAGTTGAGCCACATTGCTATCTACTGCTCCAAGAAGAGTTTTCACCACTTCATTTGGGTAAACTGTCAAGTGAGCCTCAAGTGATTTACCGATTACTTTTGCATTACGAGCTTCTTCCAAGGCTTTTTGAACCTGTCCACGGAAGTCCATGAAAGCTGACCAAGTATCCAAGATTTCTTCTTGGTTGGCAAAAGTTTCCGCTTCTGGCAATTCTGACAATTGCACAAATTCTTCAGCTTCAAACTCAAGATATGACCAGATTTCTTCTGCAGTGTGAGGAAGGATTGGTGTCAAGAGTTTGGTGATTTTGACAAGAATGTCATAGAAGACTGTCTGCATTTGATGACGTTCGAGTGATTTGGCACCTTCGATGTAAACAACGTCTTTAGCAAAATCAAGGTAGAAGGCTGACAAATCAACGTTGATAAAGTTCACCAAGGCCTTGTAGATGGTTAAGAATTCAAAGTCAGCATAAGCATCACGAATGGTCTTGACAAGCTGGTTAAAGCGAATCGTCATGTACTTATCAACTGAACGTAGTTCTTCATAAGCGACTGAATCTTGAGCTGGGTTAAAGTCAGAAGTGTTAGCCATCAAGAAACGAAGGGTGTTACGAATCTTACGGTAAGTTTCAGAGACTTGGCTCAAGATATCCATAGAAATACGCACGTCATTGCTTGAGTCAACACTTGTTACCCAAAGACGCAAGATTTCAGCACCAAATTGTTTTTCAACATCACTTGGAGCAATGGTATTTCCAAGAGATTTAGACATCTTCTCACCTTTACCATCAAGGGTAAAACCTTGTGACAAGATTTGTTTGTAAGGTGCTACGCCATGGTTGGCAACAGATGTAATGAGTGATGAGTTGAACCAACCACGGTATTGGTCAGAACCTTCTAGGTAAAGGTCAGCTGGATAAGTCAGATTTGGACGATTGACCAAAACACCATTCCATGATGAACCTGAGTCAAACCATACGTCCATGATGTCTGTTTCTTTCTTGAACTCGCCATTTGGTGAACCTGGGTGGTTAAATCCTTCTGGCAAGAGGTCTTTGGCATCACGTTCCCACCAGATGATAGAACCGTGTTCCTCAAAGAGTTGAGCCACGTGCTCGATGGTTTCAGCAGTCATGATTGCTGTACCGTCTTCAGCATAGAAGATAGGAAGTGGAACTCCCCAAGCACGTTGACGAGAGATAACCCAGTCGCCACGGTCGCGAATCATGTTGTAAAGACGCACTTTACCCCATTCTGAATGGAATTTCACTTTTTCAATTTCGTCCAAGATTTCTTGGCGGAATTTTGAAACTGAGGCAAACCATTGTGGAACAGCACGCCAGATGATTGGTTTCTTGGTACGCCAGTCAAATGGGTATGAGTGGGAGATTTCTTCTTGAGCAAGGAGCAAATCGCCCAGTTTTTCAATAACAGTTGGTACAACCTTGTCATAGAATTGACCTTCAAAGTCAGAACCAGCATTGGCCATCATAATACCGCGTTCGTTAACTGTTACAGCAACTTCAAGGCCGTTAGCAACACCGACATTGTAGTCGTCCTCACCAAAACCAGGGGCTGTATGGACAATACCAGTACCAGAGTCAGTCGTAACGTGGTCACCGAGGATCACCAACTCATCTACAGCCGTATCCCATGGGTGAGCTGTCACAATTTTATTCAATTCTTGACCACGGTAGGTCGCCAAGACCTGAACATCAGCCCAGCCAAATTTTTCAGAAAGACTATTCAGTAATTCTGAAGCAACCACAAACTTACGAGATTCGCCAGTTGGTTGTACCAATACATAATCAATATCTGCTCCAACTGTCAAACCACGAGAGGCTGTGATGGTAAATGGAGTAGTTGTCCATACGACGATATAAGTATCTGTATCTAGGACACCTTTGCCATCTTTGACGCGGTTAGCATAGTAAAGGGAAGTTGAAAGCAAGTCATGGTATTCAATTTCCGCTTCTGCAAGAGCTGACTCAGATGACCATGACCAGTAAACCGGCTTGGCACCACGATAGATATAGCCTTTCTTAGCCATTTCACCGAAGACACGGATTTGAGCCGCTTCATAGTCTGGAGTCAAGGTCACATAAGGATTTTCCCAGTCACCAGAAACACCCAAACGTTTAAAGTCTTCTCGTTGTTTATCTACTTGAGAAAGAGCATACTCACGGCAAAGTTTCAAGTACTCAACCAAGTCCATTTCTTTACGTTTCACGCCTTGTTTTGCCAAGACTTGCTCGATTGGCAAACCATGTGTATCCCAACCAGGAATATAAGGAGCGTAAAATCCTGACATAGACTTAGAACGAACAATAATATCTTTAGAAATCTTGTTCATAGAGTGTCCAACGTGGATATTTCCGTTTGCATATGGAGGTCCATCGTGCAAGGTGAAATGCGGTTTTCCTTGGTTCAATTCTTGACGACGTTGGTAAAGTTTTGCATCTTCCCATTCCTTTTGCCAGAGTGGCTCTTTGGTAGGAAGTCCTGCACGCATTGGGAAAGCTGTTTTACCAAGGTTAAGGGTATCTTTGAGTTTCATGGTATCTCCTTTATAAATATTAACAAATTAAAAACCACGACTTCCAAAAAGGACGAAAATCGTGGTACCACCTTTGTTCGAAAAAAGACAGGGTCTCTTTTCCTCTTTTCCCGTAACGTGGGGAACGTCCAGTCTTACTGTTTTCAGACTGGATTCGTTGAGAGGATAATCTAACGACTAGGGATTGCAGGGCTCACACCATCTCCCGCTCGCTGAAAATTTAGTTGGTTAGATTTTGTTCTCACATTTACTTTTATAGGATAAGAACAGATTCTTTGTTTGCATCTTCCTCAGTTGCTGCAGTAGTTTCTACGTCAACTGACTCTTCATGTTGTTCACTTTCATCTGTATGTTGATTCTGTTGAGCTTCAAACTCAGCCAATTCTTTATTTCCAGCCTCGATACGAGCTTGCAACTCAGCAACCTCTTCTGGTGTGAATTGACGAGTCATATCAATTGGCTCTTCCTCAGGTTGTGAAGGAATAGTTTCACCAAGAACTTCACCCACCACTTCTTTAAAGGCTTCATCGCTTGTTTGAAGATACGTTGCTGTTGGGCGAAGAATGTCTTCCCAATCTGATGACTCAACAATAGCCAATTGACTTTCAATCGTAGACTTGAGGCGTTGATGGANTACACGACTCTTGTTTTTCAACTCTTCTGTCTCAACAGCCACTTTCTTAGCGTTATCTGTTGCCTGACGGAGAATTTCATTTGCCTTGTATTTTGCTTCTTCTAGCAAACGCTGAGCGTCTTGTTCAGCTTGTTGAATAATATTGTTCGAACGTTCTTGAGCAGCCTGTTTGACACGCTCCGCAGTATCTTGAGCAATCAAAACTGACTGACTCAAGGAATCTTTCATCTCATCAAAGTAAGACAAACGTTCTTCCAAACTCTTGATGTGTGTTTCTTTGTCATGATTACTACGAACCAAATCTTCATAGTCACGAACAACGATATCAAGAAATTCATCTACTTCTTCTGGGTCAAAACCTCTAAATCTTGTACCAAAGGTTTTATCTTTAATTTCTAACGATGTAATTGGCATACTTTTCCTCACTTACTTAATAATAATTGAATGCTTAATTTTATCTTGTCTTTTTTTGTCTGTCCATTGTCTTTGACAACTTTTAGACGGCCAAACTTTCTCACACTAATCAAATCTCCAACGGCAACCTGGTAATCAGATTTTTCAACCAGATGATAATTTACCTGAACAGATTTTTTCTCAATCAGTTGACTAGCTTGGTTTCTAGATAATTTCAAGGCACTTGATAAGAGGGCATCCAATCGAAAACTCGAAACTAAAATTTCTCGTTCTCTAAAGTCAATTTTAGATATAATCCTATCGGTAAAAGGACGTTCCTCCAGCGATACAGGAAGTCTGCCAATCTTTCTTATTCCATCCTGAAAAAGAGGAATGAAATCACGATTGACAAAAATCTGTGCTCTCTTTTCATCTACCAAGATATCACCAAATAATTTACGGTTAATTCCTAGTTGGTTGATGATTGTTCCCAATATTTTTCCATGACTCAGTTGCTCAAACTTACTCGGATAGCAAATTTCCAACAAGGCCATTTCAAAGTCTGATATTTCCGGTTCAAAGTAATCTGGATAGAGAAGAACACGAACCGACTCCGTCGGAAGAAAATCACCACTACTTTGGCAACCCAGTCCATATGTCCCAGCTAGCACCCTCAAGATCTGTTCCTGATGGGGATTGATAAAAGGAGTAAGCACTGGTGCATATGTATCTTCTACCCGCTTGATCCACTCTAAACCCTTATCAATAAAGGGAATATCATTTTGGGAAAAATGCTGATAAATGGCTCGATTTACTGTCATAGTAATAGTACTAGTCGTGTTAAGAGATTTCCAAGAAACTGGATCAGAATCAGCGCGGCCCAAACCGTAAAATCAAGACCAGCAAATTGTAAATTGAGCTTACGAAGAGGCTCGATAACTGGACGAGCAAGTCTGATGACTAAGCGACCTAGTTGACTTTCATAGGCATTTGGAAACCATGAAAGAAGAGCAAATGCAACGAGAATGATGGAGTAAATGCTAACTGCATTTTGAATTAAACGGATTAAGAAAATCATTATCTTGCTCTATTTCGTTTAATATCAAAGCCGAACTCGGCACCTTGTGATTCGTCTGGAAGTTTGATATCCTCAATATTCACGATAACGTTGACAGGCGTCAATAGATACATCGTACTCGCAACTTTTTTCATATTTCCAGCCAAGACGTGACGGGCTCCGTCCAAGTAATCAAGGCAGCGGCGCGCTTGTACTTCTGTCATGTATTGGAAATCAATCAAGATACTTTCATTTCCAGTTAACAAATCAACAATCTCAGTTGCATCCTCATACTTTCTTGGATAACGAACATCAATCGTCACTTTCTCATCTGAGTGATGGTTTTGCTTTGCCAACTCTTGTTGACGAGCATGGAGGCGAGTAATATTCGCATCTTTTGCTGATCCTGACTGNGCAGGTGCTGGTAATTCTTTAGAAGATGAGATGGCTGGGCTAACTGTTTCCTCTTGTTGAGTCTGGTAGTTAGTCGTTTCTTCCCCATCTTCTGTAAAATAATCTATAAATTTATCGAATCTATCTTTTAAAGACATAGCTCTCTCCTATTTAAAAAATGCTGTACCGATTCGAACAAAGGTTGAGCCGAACTGAATCGCTTCTTTAAAATCACGACTCATTCCCATACTTAGCTCTGTCATCGGCATATTAGGGATTTGTTTTTCTCTAATTTCTGCTTGCAGAGCCTGCGTATCCTTGAAAATTTCTTTCAATTCATCACTGTCTGCCTCAAAAGGAGCCATGGTCATTAAACCAACATACTCAATCTGATCTAACTTAGCCAATTCTGGCAAAAGTTCTAGCAATTCTTCTTTTGAAAACCCATGCTTGCTTTCTTCCCCAGAAATATTAACCTGCAAGAAACACTTAATAACATGATCTGTTCTCTTTTGAATTTCCTGGGCTAATTTTAGAGAGTCTAAAGCATGAAAGTAATCCACATATGGGATTACTTCTTTTACTTTCCGTCTCTGTAGTGTTCCTATTAAATGCCAAGTGACTGGGTAATCTTTCAAGGCTTGATATTTTTCTAAAAATTTATCAACTCGATTTTCACCGATATGATGGATGCCAAGCGGAAGCAAGGCTTCCGCTGTTTGTACATCTACATATTTTGTCACTGCGATTACTGAAACAGCATCTAGATTACGGTTGGCTTTTTGACTAGCATCAGCAATTTGCTGAAAAACTAATTCAGTGTTTTTTTTCAAATTCATTGATTAACGATTTTTGAAGAATGGAGGTGTGTCCAATTCATCCTCATCTTGTGAAACTGGTGTTTCAAAGCGTTCAACTGGTGAAACAACGGGATCTGTTTGGCGAACAATTGACTCACGGCGCAAGTCCCAATCTCCAAAAGCAGATGCTTGGTTTGTTTCAAAGCGACGTGGACTTGATTTAGGCAGTTCTGCTGTCTCTTCCAAGTCGAATTGACGGTCAAATGTGTGTGCTTGTGGAGTTTTAGTTGATGGTCGACCAACTGGTTGGTTGGTAGCAGACCCGACTACTTTTTCTAGTCGTTCTTGACGAACACCTGTCGCTACAACAGTCACACGGATTTCATCCTTCATGCTTTCGTCGATAGATGTTCCAAGCCAGATGTTTACACCTTTACCAGCTGCTTGATTGACAATTTCTGAAGCTTCTTCTGCTTCAATCAAAGTTAAATCAAGACCACCAGTAACGTTGACAATCACATCCTCTGCACCATCGATAGTTGTTTCAAGAAGTGGAGAGTAAATTGCTTTGCGAGCCGCTTCAACAACGCGCTCTTCACCACTACCGATACCGATACCCATAAGGGCATTCCCTTTGTTTGCCATTACAGTCTTCACGTCAGCAAAGTCAAGGTTAATCAATCCTGGGTTCGTGATCAAGTCAGTGATCCCTTGAACACCTTGGCGAAGAACGTTATCTGCTTCACTAAGAGCTTCAAGAAGCGGTGTTTTCTTGTCAACAATTTCAAGTAAGTTATTGTTAGAGATAATCAACAAAGTATCAACATGCTCGCGAAGTTCATTAATTCCTTCTACAGCGTACTGACCACGTTTGCTTCCTTCAAATCCGAAAGGACGTGTCACGACACCAACTGTAAGAGCACCAAGATCTTTAGCGATACGTGCAATAACAGGGGCAGCACCTGTACCAGATCCACCACCCATACCAGCAGTGATGAAGACCATGTCTGCACCGCTGATTGCTTCCGTCAAAGCTTCTTCGCTTTCTTCTGCAGCTTTGCGTCCAACTTCTGGACGACCTCCAGCACCCAAACCACGAGTCAATTTGGGACCAAGTTGGATAACGGTTTCTGCTTTCGTACTGCTAAGTGCTTGTACATCAGTGTTGGCTGCGATAAATTCTACACCAGCAACACCCTCGTCAACCATACGGTTGATGGCGTTACCACCACCACCACCGACACCAATTACCTTAATAACTGCGCCTTGAGCTGCTGCTGTATCAAATGAAAATGTCATAATTTCTTATCCTCTTTTATTCATCAAACATGCTTCCGATCAAACCACGGAAACGTTCTGTTAGCTTCGGTTTACTTTGAGAACTTGCTTGGAATTCTTCCTTGGGAGCAACTGGAACTTCCTGCACAGTTTCAGCTGGAGCTGCTTGTGCTGGGCTTGGTTGCGCCACAGGATTCAAACGTTGATTTGGAATGCCAAAGTTAATTGGTTTTTGACGAAGGAATTCATCTCCTTTAACTGCTTTTTGAGCAAGAAGATTGACTTCAGTCAATTTACCAGCAAACTCAGATAAACTAATTACGTGAGCAAATGCAGGGTTGCGAATTCCAACCTGATTTGGTACATAGAGTTTTACACGAACACCAAATACTTCTTGAGCTAATTCAACAACGCCCGGCAAAATTGCATTTCCACCGATAAGGACGATACCTCCTGGCAAATCCAACAAGTGTCTTCTTTCCAACTCTTGTTTGATTTGGTCAAAGATATGTTTGATGCGTGCTGAGATAATTTCTGCTAAGTAGCTCTCTGTCACTTCAACAGGCTCTACTTCGCCAATTACTTCAACTTGGAAAGTTTCGTTACTTGCTAGCGGAACATAAGCTTCACCATAGTTCAGTTTTAAACTTTCTGCAATCTTTTGAGATGTTTTCAAGACTTTAGAAATGTCTTTTGTAACGTAATCTCCACCTTCTTGGTAGATGTTGGTGAATTGCAATTCTTGGTTGCGGATAGTCGCTACAGTAGTCTGACCTCCACCCATATCAATGACAGTTGCACCAAATTCACGTTCGCCTTCATTGAGAACTGAGTTCACAATCGCCAAAGGTGAAATAATCACATTATCAACCTGGATACCTACACGCTCAACTGTCTTGCGAAGATTGTGTAGAATCGTACGAGGACCTGTGTAAAGCAGACCACGCATTTCCAAACGGACACCCATCATACCACGAGGGTCACGGATTCCTTGGAAACCATCCACGATGAATTCTTCTGGAATAAAGGTAATCACTTCACGATCAGGAGTCATGCTCTTTGTCAAAGCTGACTTAACAACATCTTCAACATCCTGATCTGTGATTTCTTTTGTATCCGACGTAACAGGAATCATTCCTTGTGTTGGTTCGACCTGCAAGAGATTTGCTGGAAGACCAACGTTGACAGACTTGATAGAAATGCCTGCTTTCTCTTCTGCCTGTGTGATTGCGGATTTGATTGCTGAAGCAGCTGCTTCAATATCAACAATAATTCCGTCTTTTACACCTTTACTTTTGGCATTACTAACACCAATTACATTTACTTCGCCATCTCTATGCTCAGCAACTAACACCTTAATGGAGCTAGTTCCGATATCTAAGCCTGTAAAAAAACCATCTCTAGTCATTACATCGCATCCTCTCTATCTTCCAAGTTTCTCACTTCTATTTAATAACTATGTTTGGGCATAGCTATTCAAAGAATATTATAACACAAAAAAACTAATCATGCTTAATTTTTCGTAAATTTCCTGCATGTTTTTTGAGAAAATATTAGAAAATTTTTCTTCTGGAAAAAGTTTTTGATGTTCTTGTCAACAATTCGATAATATTTATAACCCATCAAAAAAAGAAGGTCTATTTAGACCTTCTCTTGAATAAATTCTTCTGATTTTTGCTGTAAAAAAATCTCTAGCAATTTTGCTGTTACGCAAATTGCCATCACGATAACGCTCGAAACAATAATGTAATTCAAAAGTTGTCCGTGATTCCCAACAAGTGGCGGTCTCTTTAAGAAACCATAATCCCCACTGACAACTAAATTAACAACCCATATCAAAGCGTTCAAGGTGAAGGTAATCACCGCTACATTTTTGAAGTTGAGCAGGGAAGCTTCATAGTTTTTAAACAAGTATAAGAGTGCATTTCCCAAAAGTGCCACATGTCCGATAATGAAGGACAGGATGGTCACGTGTGGAAACGGATAAGGATCAAATAGTGGATAAGTCAGAGCCACTGTTGCCCCAAAGGTTCCTAGAAGGGCAAAGTATTGCTTGTACTTAGAGGTTCCCGGGATCAGGAGCAAGACAAACATGGCTACACGGCAATGATAGAAGGGTAAACTTTCTGACAGGGGCAGATGGTTTCCCCAATACCAGCTATACAGAATAATCAGTTGAACAGATTGAAGAATCTGAATAAATCGTTGGTAAGCCACTTTGTCACGAAAACGATAAGAAGCGTAGAAAGTAAAGGCCAGTATACATAACAAACCAATATACCAGTGGAGTTCAAACTGGGGCGGTTCTGATATCTGCGTGGTAAACAATTGATCCCACAAATTCATATTCTCTTCCTCATTCATCTAGCCAGAGGCGGTAAAAAATTCACTTTCTCCAGCTTTTAAATTTTTTGAAAAAACTTGATTCTATACTATTCATAGAACACTTGCGTCTTAAATTCGCAACCTATTATATCATTTGTATTGCAGAAATGCACTTTACAGACACCTTTTTTTGATTTGTCGACTTCTCTAGCATAAACTAATCGACATATTGGTCTCTTTGTCCTTTATAAACCTGCCAAAGAATCTCCATTTGCTCCTTGGTGATGCGTTTTTCAGATAAGACTGGCAGTTGGTTAATGGCAAAAAATTGAAGCTCAGCAATTTCTTGATTCTCTTGAAATTGTCCATCAAGAAGCTTACATTCAAAGACAAATTTTGCATATTGTTTGCTCTGTAGTTGGAAACGATTGGTATCAAAAACTGCAAATAACCTTTCAGCTTTTGCTGTACAACCGGTTTCTTCTTCAATTTCCTTAAGAATATTTTCGGTTGGAGAATAGCCGACCTCACCAAATCCACCTGGCAAAGCCCAACTATCCTCTCCTTTTCCTCTAACTAAACAGACTTTTCATCCTCAACAATCCAAGCACAGATGTCCATCAGAGAAGTTGCATAAGCGGAAGTTGGTTTCAAGGCTTCTGCCACTTCTTCTGCATCTATGTCTAATCCCTGATTCAACATTTCAGATAACAGGCTTCGCAAGTCCTCGTAACGCTCGCGGTCAAAAGGATCTTTTGTAAAGGTTAATCCAGTATCTGTAATGGCAATCATTCTTTGCAGATACTTGGCAAAATCACTTGCATTCATTTTCTAAACTTTCTACCAGCTTAGCTAGATTCATGGAGTTAGAACCCTTGAGCAAGATTTGATCATTAGCTCCTAGACTTTCCTTGACCTGCTTAACTAGGTCTTCAAATTGGTCTTGTTCTTCTGTTTTCTTGAAGTAATAAATGTGGCCGATTGGGAACATTTGACTGGCCAATTGGGCTAATTCGGCAATGTCTTCTCCATAGAAAATAACGGTATCAAGCACATCTGGAGAAAGGCTCAAAATCATCTGATTATGGAGTTGAACAGACTGGGCACCAAGTTCCTTCATATCCGCCAAAACTGCAATTTTCTTGCCACCTTCATTGGCTGGAATGGCAGAGAAAGTCTCTAAAATCAGTTTCATAGCTGTTGGATTGGCATTGTAAACATCTGATAGGATATCTGCTCCATTGGCAGCTTTCTTCCACTCGGTACGGTTACGCGTCAATTCAAGATGTTGGAAAGCCAAACGAATTTTCTCCTCTGAAACTCCTTCTTGTAGGGCAACATAGGATGCAATCATAGCATTTGTCGCATTGTACTTACCAGTCACTGGCAAATCAAGAGCTTGTTCCAAGAAATTAGCTTTAAAAGTCAGACTGTCCTTACGCTCAATCAAGTCTGTAATTTCCAACTCTGCTCCTGAACCAAAACGAATCACCTTTTTATCAGTAGGCACGTAAGCCTCTACAATCGGATCTGCTGGTGCTAAGAGTAAAGAACCTGAAGCCATACCATCTGCAATTTGCATTTTTCCTTTAGCAATCTCAGAACGGTCTTTGAAAAAGGCCAAGTGGGCTTCGCCAACCAAGGTCACGATGGCTGTTTTTGGACGAGCCAATTCTGACAAGAGATGAATATCGCCCAAGTGATTCTGCCCCATCTCCAAGACCAACTTTTCTGTTCCTTCAGGCATGTGGAGAACTGTGTAGGGAAGGCCAATCTCGTTATTGTAGTTGCCTTGTGTTTTGTATGTTTTGTAGCTTGTTGATAGCAAGTGAGCTAACATATCCTTGGTCGTTGTCTTACCATTTGAACCTGTAACAGCAAAGACATCAACTGCTGTTTTTTCAAGATAGTAGGCAGCTAGGGTTTGAAAGGCAGTCAAAACATCATCTACTAGAATATAGGGATGATTTGCAACCTCTTTCTCAGACAGGGTTGCAGCAGCGCCATTTTCAAAAGCTGTTTCTATAAAGTCATGGCCATCACGCGCCCCTTTGAGGGGCACAAATAAATCCCCTGCCGCAATTAAGCGACTATCAAACTCGGCCTTTTCTAACTTGGTATCCTCAAAAATGCTGATATCATTTTTAGCTCCGACAACTTGGGCCACTTCATGGATTGTTAATTTCATTTCTACTCCTTTAAAAAGGGTTGAAGTCCGAGAACTCTAGTCACCTTGCAGTGATAGTTCTGGCTCCTACCCTCTCTTTCATTTTATAGCAAATGCGCTTCGCGCTTGTCAAAACTTTGCTTAGCAAGATCAACCAAATGCTCAATTAGTTCTGGGTAGCTGATTCCCATATTGTCCCAAAGTAGTGGATACATAGACCACTGGGTAAAACCTGGCATGGTATTCAGCTCGTTTAGGAAAATCTCTCCCTTATCTGTATAGAAGAAATCGCAACGAGACAGACCGAGGCCACCAATCGCACGGAAGGCAGTTTCTGCATTTTGACGCATGACAGCTACTACATCATCACTAATCTTGGCTGGGATATCCATGGTAATCTTGTTATCGATATATTTGGCATCATAGTCATAAAAGGCAACATCCTTGACCACTTCACCAGGAAGTGTACTCTTGACATCGTAGTTCCCCAAGAGACCAACCTCGATTTCACGAGCATTCACTCCTTGCTCCACCAAGACACGACTGTCATATTGGAAGGCAAGTTCTAATGCTTGACGGAGATCTTCTTGGTTTTCAGACTTAGAAATACCGACACTTGATCCCATGTTTGATGGTTTTGTGAAGACTGGATAAGTCAATTTTTCTTCAACTTCAGCGATTTTAGCAGTCACATCATCACCTTCGACGATGGCCACATAAGGAACTTGGGCAATCCCGACAGATTCTAAAACTCGCTTGGTCGTAATTTTATCCATGGCAAGACTAGATGACAAGATATTGCAACCTACGTAAGGCATTTTTAAAACTTCCAAGAATCCTTGAACAGAGCCATCCTCTCCCATTGGGCCATGAAGAACTGGAAAGACCACTGCACCTTCTTCGTAGATGGCACTTGGTGCAACTTTCTTATTCCAATCAATCGTTTCATTGGTCATGAGACAATCCTCTTGACCTGGAGTCTGGCTAAATTCCTGAGTCTTGATAAAGTCACCTGACTGGCTGATAAAGAAAGTCTTGACTGTGAAATGGTCGTAGTTGACCGCACGCATAACACTTTCAGCTGAAAGGACAGAGACTTCACGCTCTGCACTACGCCCACCGTATAAAAGAATAATCGTTTGTTTCATATTACTTGTCCTAATTCTAATAGAATACTCGTTCTTTAGTATATCACATTTGCTTCTTTTTTGAAACTTGAAGCTAAAAAAGCCCTCATTTGAGAGCTGAAATTTTACCTATCCACCACTTGAGCTTCAAAGTGTGCTGGCTTGTCGTCTATCGCTTCTTGCAACTTCTTGATGCTGGGGATGATTATCTCTGTAAAGAGACCTTTGCCTGCTGTGTAGGCTGCTCCTGTCAGCTCACCTGAGTCTAATACAACAAACTATCCATACAAAGTCTGATACATCTTTTCCATGAAAGCCTCAAGCTCTTTTTGAACAATTTTTAATAGGCGCTCTTCTTCGGCTTGAGAGATGTCCACACTCTCTTTTATTTTTTGATTACTAATATTAGAATAGTAACTACGTTTTATGGTTAACTGATTATCTAAAATATAGTAGACATCTATTTTTTCCTCTTTTACTGTTGTTTCAAATAAAACAGTGACTTCATTCTTTCCAGGATTTGAGATTTTCAAATCGATGTCTCCTTTTATCTCTATGGAGTCAATTCCTCCATCCAAGCGAATAGCTCCATCGGGAGGAACGACATAGCCCGCTTTACGGATGTCAGGTGCATATTTTTCTGATGCCATCAAACGTTGTAAGACGACTATATTGTCACTCTCTTCAAAGGAGGTTTTTAATTGCATATGTTCTTGGTGGTTTTGATACTGAAAATAAAGATTCAAGCCAGTAGCTAAGGCAATTACAGAAGCAATCACGATTAGTATTTTTTTAAGTCCCGACATTTTTTTCATCCCCTCTGTCTAAGTAACCATAGAAATCTTGTTTCCAACCCTCTTCCTTGTCATTAGGTTTTCCAATAAAAATATTGAGGTCAAAGCCATATTTAATAAAGTTGCCTCCTATCGTATTATTTTCAATAAGCGTTTCAACCATAAGTTTACCGTTAGCTTTATCCCCATTTCCCATCACAGTATAGAATTCCTCAACACGCCCAGTTATTCATACAGCATTGTGTCGAGGAAGAAGCCACTTTATCTGGTAAACTATTCATACAAGGTCTGATACATCTTTTTCATGAAAGCATCAATCTCGCTTTGAACACTTTTCAACAAGTAAGCTTCTTCGGATTGTGAGACAGAAATAATCTCTCTTTTCCCGTTATCATTTTGCTGAGAATAGCTGGAATCAATTAAATTCAGATTTTTATCTAAAATAAAAGCTACATGCGTTTGTTTTTCATGAACCCGTGTGATGAAAAATAACTGAAAATCCTTAGCATCCTTTTTAGGAGGGCTAATTTTTAAATGTAAATCTCCTTCTATTTCGATGGGATAAATAACTCCATCCAATCGAATAGCTCCGTCAGAAGGAATAGTATAGCCTGCTTTGCGGATGTCAGACGCATACTTTTCTGATGATGTCAAACGATGAAGAACTTCAATTCTTTCATTTTTTTCAAAAGCTTTTTTTAAAGCACTAGATTGTTGAAAATGATTGTAAGTAAAATATAAAGGAATCGCTAATAGGAACAAGGACAATACAATCAACCATTTAAACTGTTTTACTTTATCTGACATTAGTTTCTTCCCCTCTTTCTAAATAATCAAAGAAAGCTTCTTGATTTTTCCTTATTTCTTCATTTGACTGACCCTGAGTTATATACATACTACCTATCGTATTACCATCTGTTACAATGTAACGAACAATATCTTTGCCAATTTTAGTATTTCCTTTCCCAAGATTTTTATAAAATTCTTCAACTCGATTAATAGTATTAGACTCAACTTTCTGATTATAGTCTGCTTGTGATTTAAAAATATCTTTTTGATTAACGTTTTTCATTAAATCATAACTATTAATTGGATCTATGTCAGAATTAAAGTCGGTATCTCCATAACGACCTGAATCCACATCACCCTTGAAAGAAATTTCATACCTTTCCATGGGATAAGGCAGTGAGGCTGTACTACCTGGGATATTAATTCTAGCAGTATTTCCCACCTCACTCATAGCATGAGCAATTGAATAAGAATTCAAACTCCAGCTTTGTTCAGTAAATGCCGCAAGCTGAATTGCTTCATGGGCATAATCTTTATGACTAGTTGAGTCATTGTGCTGTTCAGGAAGTTTAATTTTCAAAAGTTTAATTTCAGTAGAAGAGAGACCATATTCTTTACTAAGCTCATCTCTTTCTTCTAACTCAACTACTCCAGCAATAGCTTTATATCTAAGCGCTAAAAAATTATCTGGCACAAAGGAAGCAACTAGTCTATTGTACTCGTAGATAACTTTTTCATTAGTCCATCCTTCTTGTTTTGTCTTTTTCAAAATTCCCTGCTGGAGCTTATAGAGTGCATTTGCCGTAGATTCATCCAGGTTGTAAGATGATACTAAATCATCCACAATTTTTTTCTTATCTTTTTCAGCCTGAGTCACTGAAATATCCTTATCAAGCTTATGTGACTCAATCTTCACATCCTTCATTTTCTGTACCCAGCTCATGTCCACACCGTCCGCATAGTAGTTGCCATCGCTTTCGACGAGGTATGGGGAATTTACACAAATAGATTCCTAGTAATCACTAAAAAAGGAAACTCTGGAAATGAATAGTCCTCACGAAGTATAGAACTAAAAGAAAAAAGGGGAGTGTAAAATTGGTAACTTAAGTTTTACAAAGAAAAGAAGACAAGAATAAAGCTATCAAAGTGAAAAAATAATCATTTTTCTTCATTTTACTTTTCTAGTTTCTTCTATTCACCTGTCACCTGCGCTTCAAATCTAATGTCTCTGTCTGAAATATTCGTTATTTTTATTTGTTTTGCGTTTGGAATCTCAAATTCCCAAGATTCTTTAGATTGAAGAACTACACCTTTTTCTGATAAATATATACTATTATTTGTATCGTTTTCTTTTATGTTTGTTGGGATATTACTTGACGATGAGTAGATTTCGCTAATTTCTTGCTTCAAAACATCATAGTTAGTCCCTAAAAGGTTTCCTTCTCCCTTCTGCCACCATGAGGTTTTCCCAGATAATTCTAATTTCCCACCAGAAATCTTAGATAGATATAATTTGGGTGAGAATTCTTTTTGTTTTGATGTCGGAACTTTTAAAACTATAGAATCACCTGGTTTCAATGTATAATTCGCATTTTTGAAATACAAATAAATACAACATATAAATATGATTGTTACAACAACCACCACTCCTGAACATCCTAGATTCCATTTATTAAGTTGTTTTCTCTTGTTAATCACTTATTATTCTCCTTGTATGAATCTATACCATCTTGGATTGCAGAAGCATCTCCTTCATTATCACCAAAATTCCCATTTGATTTATTTTTGAAAAATTTAACAACATCTTTATCTGAGGCCAATTGAGCTAAACCTGCATAATTTTTGATCTGCTCATCTTCCATTCCTAAATATCCTTTTGCTACATATCCAAACAGATAGTTCCCTAAATAATCATCTCTTAAGTTACCTTCCCACTTACGTGACCAAAGTGAAAATTCAAGTTCATCATTATAATTTCTACTCTTTAAGTCTAAAGGTTTTCCAGTATTTACCAAATTTACAAAATCAGTAAGGTCAATACCAACCTGTGTCAAATCTGCTGAATTTATCATTATATCATCTCCAGGACTTTTCCATACTTTTCTACCTTCGTTAATTAGATAGTTTCTTTGTTTCATGTCTCCTTCATGAATAGATAAAATATCATCAGCTAGATTATTATATACTTCCTTTATATCTATCCCTGATTTTTTTAATTCAACATTAAGATTATCCTCAATAGTATCTTTAATCTTGCTATCAACATCCTTCCAATCTTTATCTTGTGTTAACTCCTTTCTCTTCTTCCAATACTCCTCAAACGCTTCTCTATTACTATAAAACAAATAATCTTCATAAGCTTTGACAATTAAGTCTACTTTTTTCATAGAAGTTTTGTTGCTCTTTTTTATTGTTTCAACTTTTTCCTTAAGTTTCTCTGGATTAGCTCTATTGGTAGCCTCCGCTTTCAATTTTTCTGTTACAACTTGAGGAAATTGTATTTGAGGATGGTGATGTACATAAGATTCTAAAATTTGGAACTCCTTATCGCTAAGTTCTTTTCCATTTTCCAACTTATCTAAGATTTTTTGGTATTCTTTATGCAAATCCTTAGCTTTCTTAGAAGAATCATATTTTGCACTCTCAATCTTCACATCCTTCATCTTCTGTACCCAACTCATGTCCACACCGTCCGCATAGTAGTTTCCATCGCTGTCGACAATGATTTTACTTAGTTGCGTGGTTCCCTTGATAGCTAAGCTGAGGATTTCTAGGCTATCGTTGAAATACTGGGAAACCTGTGAGACAAAAAATTCTAGTTTTTCAATCTTGTCATCCAAATCTTGAATACCTGACTCGATTTGAAACTTGGTATTGTAGAGGATGGTCTTCTCAGAGAAGGCTTTCCCCCAATTGAGACTAAAGAGGTCCGTGATTTGATTTAGCCAGTTCTCCCTCGCTTGAATCTGAGCTTCTACGATAGCTAACTGCTCTTCCCTCAATTTTTTCAGTTCCTTGAGCTGGTCTAGGTCCAAATCACCATATCCTGAGACCTGAGCATCTGCATGTTCGTAGGAAGTCAACTCTAGTTGGATATCGTCTACCGCTGCTTGAAGCTTCTTGATGCTGGGGATGATAACATCTGTAAAGAGACCTTTACCAGCTGTGTAGGCAGCTCCTGTCAGCTCACCTGAGTTTAAAGAGGAAATCAGGTGGTCACATCCACTAGATAAACGGTCTGTGACTTCATTTGCGACTTGGAGATTGTTGGTCATGGCCTGAATCAATTCTTGGGATTCTTGTGCGCTGGTTTGTCGTCTACTTGGTGATGGTGATTGTGTAGGACTTGTTATTGGTTACATAAAAAAACTTTCTCCCCTTAGTAGTTGATAACAATTCCATTCTTTACCAAATGAATACCTTTTTGATTGTTTGGAAGCTCTCTAACATCATGCTCTATCCATTCTGAAAAATTTCGTTCTCTTTCCTTTTTCTATGCTGACCCGACCACCTGATACACTGCAACAATACTATCATACGAAGAACCAAATAGACCAATCGAAAGATTTTCATCTTTCCAAGAGCTGATAAGAAGTTTTTCCTTGCATTCCCCACTTCTTGAACTAACTGCTCAACCGTCTTACCTGTTTCCTCTTTAATAGCAACTGCATTCTTTGAAATCAAATAATAATTTTGTTCTAAACTGCTGATATAGGCTTTGGAAATTGGCTCGTCTAAGAAAAAATATACTCTATCAGCATACTCATCTTCAGACAGTGTATAGTATACTTCAGCTTCACTCCCCCATTTTTTAGGAAAACTAGTTATTCTAATATTTCCATAATCTAAATGCATAATTCCAACTAAAACGTCATTAGTCCATTCTTCCGCATAATGGTATAATTTCATTTTCTTATCTACCATTGGCCAAACCATAACATACCGACTATGCATGAATTCCTTAGTCAATGCAGAGTTACTTGCCAAACTGGTCGCACCAATCTCATATACTGACCAAATAAGAACTATGAGCATCAAGACAGCTTGAGTTGGTTTGTTTTTATAATAGTTTTTCATTTTATTTAACATTTTGCTCTCCGATAGAAGGATTGGGTTTATCTAAATCTTTTTGGAAATGTTGGATAGCATTCATAAATTTTTCGAAAGTTGATGATTGTTCACTAGAATGAGAAGAGACATATAATTTATAAGTTTCTTCTAATTTCTTCATTCCTTTCGTGTAATCCCCTTCTCCAATATTTTGAACAAATTCATAAGCTCTATAGCCAGATGTTCTCTCAACACTATCATAGTATGAGTTTGTAACATCAACTACACTATCTCCGTTCTTCATTTTGTGGTAAATATTAACAGCATCTAAATCTGAACGATAATCATCATTGCCAAGACTAGGAGAAATTCCCATAGCACCAGCTACATCACCTTGCCAACCCGCTAAATCATCCTCATTTTCTATTCCATGATTATCTGTAAAATGTGCAGAAATGGTGGCAGCCATATGAGAATAATCTATTGTTCCTCCAAATTGAGACAATAATTCCCTTACTCTTGCTTTCTGCTTCTCGTCTAATTTATTATAATTTCCTTGACCATATACTTTCTCAGAAGCTAAATTCAGTTTACCTTTTATCTCATCATTTGTATCTCCCTCTTCAATCTTTTCCAATCTCGCAAAATTATGCTGATTCTGGATAGCCTTCTGAATCGTATCAATTTCATAATCTTTTAATCCATATTTTTTCAGTATGTATTGTAGTTTATCGTTTATGCCAACTTTTATGCCATTCACCCCGTTTGGACTATATAATCCAGCGACAATTTGCCAAGCACCATAAGATTTGTCACCATAAGAGTATGAAGCAACTATCTTAAAGAATTCTACATTCGCTTTCTTAGCACCATACTTCTTTTCCATACTAGCATATAATTTTAGTAATATTTCTGATTCAGTTTGACTAAACCCATATTGCTGTTGGAGTGTCTGAATAGATTTTTGTTTTTTACTTATTGGTATGGATGTCTCAATTTTTTGATTTTCAATCTTCACATCCTTCATCTTCTGTACCCAACTCATGTCCACACCGTCCGCATAGTAGTTGCCATCGCTATCGGCAATGATTTTACTTAGTTGTGTAGCTCCTTTGATAGCTAAGCTGAGGACTTCTAGACTATCGTTGAAATACTGGGAAACCTGGGAAACAAAAAATTCTAGTTTTTCAATCTTGTCATCCAAATCTTGAATACCTGACTCGATTTGAGACTTGGTATTGTAGAGGATGGTCTTCTCAGAGAAGGCTTTCCCCCAATTGAGACTAAAGAGGTCTTTGATTTGATTTAGCCAGTTCTCCCTCGCTTGAATCTGAGCTTCTACGATAGCTAACTGCCCTTCCCTCAATTTTTTCAGTTCCTTGAGCTGGTCCAGGTCCAAATCACCATATCCTGATACCTGAGCATCCGCATGTTTGTAGGAGGTCAACTCTAGTTGGATATCGTCTACCGCTGCTTGAAGCTTTTTAATGCTGGGGATGATAATGTCTGTAAAGAGACCTTTACCAGCTGTGTAGGCTGCTCCTGTCAGCTCACCTGAGTCTAAAGAGGAAATCAGGTGGTCACATCCACTAGATAAGCGGTCCGTGACTTCATTTGCGACCTGGAGGTTGTTAGTCATGGCTTGAATCAATTCTTGGGATTCTTGTGCGCTGTATTTTACTCCCATGGTAGCCGGTTCCTTTCTGATATCAGTTCTTCTCTAGCTTCATCGAAAGACCGACGAGCCTTCTTCGTTTGTTTTCCCAATTCATCCAGTTCCTCATCTACATAAGAGTTGACCTGTCGTTGAATGGTTCTATTATCACTTTCGATTTGCTCTATCACCTGACGAGAACTAGGCGAGATAGCTAATAGAGTCGCCATACGATGGTGGATGCTCTGGATTTCTGAGTGAAAGTGAGTTAGCTGCTGTTCATATTGTCTTTTTAGAGTCTGAAGACTTTCTTCTTTATCGTCAATCTTGACAATTTCTCTCCACAGTTTGTAGCGTTTTTCTTCGTTCTTATCTGCCATTTTTAATGTTCCCACCTCTTAGCCTGCTCTACATCGCGTTTTTCAATCTTATGAGCAATTTCTGGAAACTTATTTGCTTGGGTCAAAACAGCCGAGCTGAAATCACTGACCGCCTGTAGCATTTGATTGCAGGCCTGACGTCCCGCTTCCATCCCAGCAATTTCAGAAGTATATGAAAACTCTACTTGCTGATTTTGCTTGTTGCTCGTGTCATACCCGACCAATTCATTAATAGCTGCCTCTGCTGCTATCGTGCTAGATTTTATCTTTCCACCCATACTTCAAACTCCCCTTATTTATTATATATTGATCATATCATAACACAAAAATAGTACGATTTCAAAACAAATCCTAAGGGCAAATGCGCTCATCTCCTTAGAATAAACTCTATCGCTCAGTGAATGAGTTTGACAAAGGCGGCATTAATGATTTTGGAGATCCCCTTTCTGATTCCTTATAGTTTGAGTAGTTTTATTAGCAAGGTTTGTCCTCCCTTTGTGAGAAACAGAAAAAAACAAAGCCCTAAGAAAAATTCCTAGGGCTTGTCTTATACGTCAAAATGAGCTACGTTTTTACTGACTCCTACAACTCTGTCCGATTTTCAATGGCTCGTAAAAGTGTGACCTCATCCGCATACTCGATATCTGCTCCCACAGCTAGGCCTCGTGCTAGACGAGTGACCTTGATACCAGCTGGTTTGAGCAAACGAGATAGATACATGGATGTCGCTTCTCCATCCGCTGTCGCATTGGTTGCCACAATCACCTCTGAAACCTCACTATCCATGAGACGAGTCATGAGGCTCTTGAGGTTGATATCGTCTGGACTGATACCATTCATAGGAGAAATGAGACCGTGCAAGACATGATAGAGTCCGTGGTATTCTTGGATATTTTCCATAGCAGCCACATCGCGACTATCCTCTAGCACCAAGATGGTTGTCTGGTCTCGAGTCGGATCCGTACAGATAGAGCAAGGATCATCATCGGTCAAACGGCCACAGATGGAACAATAGGTCAATTCCCGCTTGGCAGATAGAAGATTTTTGGCAAATTCATTGACATCGTCATCAGACATTCCAATGGTATAGAAGGCTAGGCGGGTAGCCGTTTTGATCCCGATACCTGGTAACTTTGAATAGCTGTCAATCAGCTTTGCAATAGGTGTTGGATACAGCATAAGTCCCTTTCTAATTCATTGGATGGTGTTGGTGATAAAGGTTGATAATATCACGCGCAATTGAAGGTCCGACACCGTTTGTTAGGTTGGTGTTATGAGGAAAGACGACTGCGACTGCGATTTGGGGATTTTCGGTCGGTGCATAGGCGACCGCGTTGGTATTATTGGCCTTTTGACCGCCATTAACGTAACTTTCGGCAGTACCCGTTTTCCCGCTGATGGAAACGGCTGCGCCATTTGAAAAGGCACGACCAGTTGTCAGAGCGCTCGTTCCATGCGAAACTTGATAGAAACCTTGGTGCAAGAGAGCCATATCCGCTTCTGAGATATTGATCTTGTTCAGTTCCTTGGTGGCTGTTTCTTGAACTAGATTGCCTAAGCCACCTTGTTCATTGTTTCCATAAACTCCCTCAACGATGTGAGGAGCTAAACGCACACCATTGTTTGCAATAGTTGCGACATACTGGGCTAACTGCATAGGTGTGTAGTTGTCAAACTGACCAAAGGCGTTATTAATATAGTTGGCCAAATCAAATTCTTTTGGTGTAAATCCTGTAGATTCATCTGGGAGGTCAATCTCTGTTGAAGCTCCAAGTCCATATTCTCCAAAGGTTGATCGCAACTTGCCCATTGCAGTTTCTAACTGATCAGTTGCGACTATCATATTTGGCTGGTAGGACTGCCCCATGATCCCTAGCGCAGTCTGAACCATGTAGGTATTAGAAGAGTACTCTAGAGCCTCAACTGCTGTGATAGGGAAGGAGCCATAGGACAAGGTATACCATGAATTGATCGGAGCCGAACCTTGGAAAACAATCGGCTGATCTGTCAAAGTTTGATTTCCTGACAAGACCCCATTTTCCCAACCAGAGCTAAGGGTTGCCGCCTTAACGACAGACCCTGGTACAAAGACATTGGTTATCGTTCCAAGCGAATCTGAACTTAATTCACCGGATTCGACATCATGCTTGACACCTGACATAGCTAGAACTGCACCGGTTTTAGGATTGAGGGCTACAGCATAGACTCCTTCAGAGTATTTGGCTCCACCGTTACCCAACTCCGAGTTGAAGTAGCTCTTGAGTAGATCATCCACACCATTCTGGAAAGCTAGGTCAACCGTTAACTTGATGTTGTTTCCTTTGCTTCCTTCTTCGACATTTTCCACACTTTCCATATTTCCGTGTTTGTCTAGGTGGATTTCTTTGACGGAGCGTTTCCCTTGAAGAACATCTTCATATTGCTTTTCAAGATAGGAAGTTCCCACTCGGTCATTGAGAGAATACCCTTTTTTCAAATAAGCGTCCACTTCCTCTGCTGGAAGACCTGATTTTTCACTTGATACACTACCTACAATTGAAGACAAAGAAGTGTCTAGGACTTTTCTATCCCATGAGGTTGAAATACTGATACCTGGTAATTCCTTGGATGCTGATGCAACGAGAGCAACTTGGGTATCATTCAAGGCATCCGTAGAAATGGTGCCCGTCGCAAAATTTTCAACGGCATTGAGCTGACTAAAGAGATAGATTTCCTTTTTCTGGTCATCTGTATAATTGAGTTGACTCACGTCAATACTTTCAACTGCATTATTATAGAGAGTCGCTTCAGATAAGCGGTTCCCATCTGAATCTAGGCGTTTATCACTTGGCAAGGATTCGACTGTTTTTTTGTAAACGTCCTGGTCCGCCAAGTAGTAGTCTGCAATCTGACGGTCTGTCAAATTAGGGGAGGTCACATTCACATATGTGAGAAGTTTCTTGGCTGTTTCCTTCAATTCAGCTGCTGTCATTTTATTGTTTCGTGTGAAAGAAACAACCTGCTTGACAGTGTTTTCTACCAAGGATTTCCCTGCCGCATCATAGATCTGTCCACGAGCTGAACTGGTTGTTACCCTTGTTTGGCTGGCTGAGGCCAATTTTGTTTCATAGAAATCTTTATTGAGAACCTGCATGTATAACAATCGACCAATAATGGCCATAAACAACAGGATAACAATGGCAAACAGTAAATTAAGCCGAATAGGAATCGAATGGCTATTGAATTTTCTCATACAACTAAGACTCTTTTCTAGAAAAGTTTCCAATTTTCACCTTTATTTACATATAAAATAATAGAGCAAACAGGTGAAGCTCAGTACTTTTCATTGTACCATATTTTACGGAGAAACTCTTGGAAAAGTCGAAGCATTTTTTGACTTTCAACTGAAAATGCCTTTTTATTTAGTTATCCTAACTTCTATGATATAATGATAGTAATAGTTAGGAAAGCGTTAACCTTTAAGACTTTGACTCATAAAAAGGAGCCTCATGAACAAGCCAGACATCGCAACCATAATCGACCTCCATTTTGAAGAATTAACCGAGCTCGAGCAAGAAATCGCTCGCTATTTTTTACAACCTGAAACGATCCAAGATGATCTTTCTTCTCAGCAAGTCACCCAGAAATTACACATCTCCCAAGCAGCATTGACCCGCTTTGCCAAAAAGTGTGGTTTTACAGGTTACCGAGAATTCGTCTTTCAATACCAGCATCAGGCTAGTAAACAGGATACTCATTCCCACAAACATAGTCCTTTGACCAAACGTGTTTTGCGAAGCTACAGTATCATGCGAGAACAAACGCAGGATTTGATTGACGAAGAACAACTGGAACGAGTCGCCCAGTTAATCGAAGATGCTGAGCGTGTCTACTTCTTTGGAACAGGCAGTTCCGGTCTTGTCGCTCGTGAAATGAAATTGCGTTTCATGCGTCTAGGTGTGGTCTGTGAAGCCTTAACCGATCAAGACGGCTTTGCATGGACGACCAGCATCATGGATGAAAATTGTCTCGTACTCGGTTTCTCACTTTCTGGTACAACTCCTTCTATTTTAGACAGTCTATTAGACGCAAAAGAGATGGGGGCCAAGACCATCCTCTTTACCAGCGCTCCAAACAAAAATAGTCAGGCCTATACAGAGACCATTCTTGTTGCCAGCCACAGCCAGCCTTCCTACATTCAACGGATATCCGCTCAACTCCCCATGCTCTTCCTTATAGATTTGGTTTATGCCTACTTTTTGGAAATCAATCGTGAAAGCAAGGAGAAAATCTTTAATAGCTATTGGGAAAATAAAAAACTCAATGGCTATCGTAGACAAAAACGCGTTAGAAAATCCTAGTTTGGTTCAACCAAACTAGGATTGTTTTGTCTTGAAATGGTAGTACGCACCGAGCATCCCTGCTGTATTTTGGTGATGGGCAAATTCTAATCTCGTCTTATCTGCTAGACTTGGCACCAAGGCATCTTTTAAGGCTGTGCGGATCTTTGGCTTGAGAATAGCCTCTTGCCCCATGATACCACCACCGAGAATGACCACTTCTGGATTGGCAACGTAGCAAATATTTGCCAGACCTTTTCCTAAATAGTCTACCATGCGGTCAATGCCAGCCATACAGATCTTGTTTCCTTCGGTAGCTTCCTTGAAAATGCGCCGACCATTCCACTGGTCAACTGAATCTCCATGAGCTGCTGCCACATATTCTACCAAGGCTGTCGTAGAAGCAAGATCCTGGAAAGCTCCATCCTGCATATGCATATAACCGACTTCGCAAGCTGAATTGCTAAATCCATGGAAGACTTTCCCATCCATAATCAAGCAACCACCGATACCGGTTCCAATGGTCAAGCAAAGTGTGACACTCGCTCCCTTGCCTGAACCAGATACTGCCTCAGCTAGACCTGCACAGTTGACATCATTTTCAATCTCACAAGGGATCTCAAAGGTACTCTCGATTTCCTTTTTGAAGTTGGTTCCTGCATAGTTGGGAATCTGAGGACCAGCATAGAAAATTTCACCCTTATCAGGATCCACCATTCCTGCAGAAGAAATGGCAACACCTGCTACTGGGCCTTTTTCTAAATAGCTGGCTACGATATCTTTTGTCTTTTGTAAGATATGAGGACCACCCTTATGCGCCTCGGTTGGCATTTCATTCGATTCAACAAGTTGGCCTTCTTGGTCAATCAAGCCATATTTGATATTGGTTCCACCGATATCAATTGCAACGTAGTGTGTCATAAATACCTCCTTATGGATTAGAGGAAGCGCTCCTTGGTTTCACGAATCAAGGTTGCAGCTGCTTCTACAACTGGACGATCTTCTTCGGTTACTGGCGTCAATGGTGAACGAACAGAACCAACGTTCAAGCCCTCATTGAGTTTCAAGACTTCCTTAATCACACCATACATATTTCCATGTGCAGAAGTGAGTTTGCCAATGATCGAATTGATAGCGTATTGCAATTCACGCGCTGTTTCCAAATCTTTCTCAGCAATCAACTGATTGAGTTTCAAGAAGAGTTCTGGCATCGCACCATAAGTACCACCAATACCAGCTTTGGCACCCATGAGACGGCCACCTAGGAACTGTTCATCTGGACCATTAAAGACGATGTGGTCTTCTCCACCAAGGCTGACAAAGGTTTGGATATCTTGAACTGGCATAGAAGAGTTCTTAACACCGATAACACGTGGATTTTTCAACATTTCAGTATAAAGACTTGGAGTCAAAGCAACTCCTGCCAATTGAGGAATGTTATAAATCACGTAGTCTGTGTTTGGTGCTGCAGCACTAATGTCATTCCAGTATTTGGCAACTGAGTATTCGGGCAAGCGGAAGTAAATCGGTGGAATCGTTGCAATGGCATCTACACCCAAACTTTCTGCGTGGCGAGCAAGTTCCATACTATCTTTGGTATTGTTGCAGGCTACGTGAGCGATGATGGTCAATTTCCCTTTGGCAACTGCCATGACTTCTTCCAAAATCAACTTGCGGTCTGCCACACTTTGGTAGATACATTCACCAGAAGAACCATTGACATAGACACCTTGAACACCTTTATCAATAAAGTATTGAACCAAGGCACGCGTACGCTCTGGACTGACTTCTCCTTGATCATCATAACATGCGTAGAAGGCTGGAATGACACCTTCGTATTTTTTCAAATCTGACATAGATTTTCTCCTAAGATTTCTTTTTTTCTGCTGAGAGCAGTTCTATTTTTTACAAGTTTAGTATACACCTTGTGAAAATCGCTTTCAATATCTTGTATACACTTAGATTTTAGTTTCTACTTGTATTTTAGAAACTGTAACGATTGAAAGTAGTTTCAGAAACAAGTCATCCTACTGGTATTTGGCGAAAATTTTCTCCATCAATCCTGCTTGGAGAAAGACCAGCAAACCAAAACCAAAGAGGATAAAGGCTGACCCACCCAAAAGGAGAGTGAAGGCGGATAGATAAAGAACCATCACAATAAGAAAGAGAATGGCTAACATGAGGAAGAACCAAGGAAAGTTAAAACTTGCCAAGATAAGCCCTTTTTGCAGCACTTCTTTCCAAGACAAATCATAGCGCGCAGCAATGGGATAGCTAGCCAGCATCACGAGAGTGAGGAAGATGAGAATCCCCAAACAAATAGCTTTCACAACTTGAAAAGGCAAAGCTGTCTGACCCCAGAAGAGATAGAGATCTAGAAGGCTTAATGACACAATGCCTAACTCCAGCAAACCTAACTGGAAACCCAGTTTCAGATTTTGCTTGAAGGCTCTTAGATAAGTTCTAAAGACTGGTACCCGTCTGCTTCTCTTAATCTCAAACATGGTTTCATAGAGGCTAATTTTCGCCACTCCAATCGTCACAATGGGCAAACAAGATACGACAAAAAGAAGATTGACTGTGACGATATCCAAGACCTTCTCACTGAAACGCATGAGAAAATTATCTGTATCAAATGCTGCCTTGATAAGGCTTACTCCTTTTTGTGCCATGTTTGCTCCTCCTGATTCTTTTAATCAATCAAAATTTTAAAGAGATACTTGCGAACTTTTTCTTCCATCCCTGCGTAGCCATTTGGCTGGTGAGGTTCTCCTGGGAAGAAAATTGCAAAATTGTGATAGCCCAGCAAGAGTGGGTATTTTTCATGACAATGGACAAAGCCAATGTCACTCGCTTCGTCGAATGCTACTGCTTCGTCTTTGATACGTGAACCGTAGCTCGAATATTCATGTCCTTCTACCAGCAAATGCAAGTCTGCATAGTTCTTATGGTGCTCAAATTGATCATTTTCAGCTTGATTGAGGACATTTTCCTGCACAACTAGAAAGACCTTGTCCCCGTCAATCTCATACTTTCCTAACTCGAAAGAATCTTTACGGTGCTGATAGAGATAGTCGATAGCCTTATCTAGATTGGGATGGATCCCCTTGTAAAAGGCGATGTTTTTCAAATCGTCAAAAATCATACTGTTTCCTTCGTTTCTGATAGTTACTATTTTTCAGTTTCGAATTATCCTTCCTCTATTTCCCTGTAACAGTGCGGACGGAAGCAAATTACTTCGGGATTTCATCCCTAATTTTTGAGCCTTTCACTCCTCCATCGTCAGTCTCAAAAATTCCGTCTAAGATAAGCGTAAGATTCTTATCTTAGATACCACTAAAGCGGAAAATAGCCACCATAAAACGAACCTACTCTAACTAGTATCATGAAAAGAGTTCATTCTTAAGTTTATAAGTGTCTGACAAAACTTCACGAAGTAACTGCATACTCTCCATTTTGTAGACACTTATAACTATATATTCTCTTATACTCAATGAAAATCGAAGAACAAACTAGGAAGCTAACCGCTGGCAAAACTTAAGTATGGCAAGGTGATGCTGACGTGGTTTGAATTCGATTTTCGCAAGGTCTTAACCTTTGACCGCTCCCATAGTGATCCCTTGAGTGAAGGATTTTTGGAAGACAAGGAAGACGGTTACGATTGGTACGGCTGCAAGAGCTGCACCCGCCATGATCAAACCATAGTTGGTCGCCATTTCGGCCTGCATGGTCGCAACCCCGAGTGAGATAGTCAAGTTTTGACGTGAAGTCAACATAACCAACTGCATGAAGTAGTCGTTCCAAGTATTGATGAAGGTAAAGATCGCAAGAGCTGCAAATCCTGGTTTCACGATAGGGAAGGCTACGCTCCAGAAGGTACGAATCTCACCACAACCGTCGATTTTAGCTGATTCAAGCAATTCTGTAGGGATATTTTCACTGAATTGTTTCATAAGGAATACCCCAAATGGCCATCCAATCAAAGGCAAGATAACTGCCCAAAGAGTATCGTGAATTCCCATGAAGTTAACGATACGTACCAATGGTACAAGGACAACTTGTTTTGGAAGTGCCATGGCAGCGATAAAGACTGCAAAGAGGATACGTTGACCATAGAAACGTTTTTTAGCCAAGACATAGCCTGCTAGAGAAGAGGTTGCACACACTAGGAACATGGTTACCAGTGAGATAAATACAGAGTTCCACATCCACTGCATAGCAGGGTTTTGCACCATGAGTTGTTGGAAGTTTTCCATGGTTGGCATTTTAGGGAACCACTGTGGCGGAATCATAATGGTATCAGGTTGTGATTTGAAGGCCCCTGTCAAGATCCAGTAGAATGGAAAGATGAACAGTACGGTCAACAAGAGCAAGATAATCGTTGAGATAACAGTGAAAGCTGTTAAGGGTTTCTTTTGTGTAGGTTGCATAACTGTCTCCTTTCTTTAGTATTCTACGTCGTTTCCGAGGATCTTGAATTGAGCAAAGCTGACAATGGCAATCATCACTGCCAAGAAGACACCGATGGTATTTGCATAGCCGTATTCTGTCAATTGGAAGGCTTTTTCGTAAAGGTAGTACATCAAGGTACTTGTTGAGTAGTTTGGACCACCAGAAGTCAACAACTGAATCAAAGCAAAACATTGGAATGAGTTGATAGTCGTAATAATCGCGATGTAAAGAGTTGTTGGAAGAAGGCTAGGCCATTTGATCTTCCAGAAGACTTGAAATTCAGTCGCACCGTCAACACGCGCTGCTTCAACAAGTGAGTTGTCAATATTTCCCATGGCAGCGATATAAAGGATAATCGGTTGACCAACAGATGTTGTCAAAAGGATGATCATAATCGCTAGCAAAGCCCAGTTTTTGTCACCCAGCCAAGAAATGTTTTGGCTGATGATATGGCTTGACTTAAGGACAAAGTTTAGAATCCCTGATAGGGGGTCATAGATCCATTTCCATACAACCGTTACGGCAACACTACCTGTAACTACAGGAAGGAAGAATACGAAACGATAGAAAGAACGAGCAATGGCATTTTGATGATAGGTTTGAGATGCTACAAAGAGCGAGAAGAGAACCACAATCGGAACAGATCCAATAACCAGGATAACGGTATTGATCAAAGACTTCATAAAGACAGGGTCTTTAAACATGCGAATGTAGTTGTCAAAGCCTACAAACTCAAATTTAGTCATGGAGTAGTTAAAGAAACTTGTAATGAATCCCATAATCATAGGAGCCAAGACAAAGATGACAAAGAAGAATAACACTGGTGCTAGGAAAGCGTAGGAAATCACTGTTTCCCGCATACGAATTTTATTGACTTTCACAGTCGGCACCTCTCTTTCAAATAGAATAGTTTTTGATTTTCTTGAACTGTTTTAAAACCAAAATGAAATTTTTTAAGATTCGCTTATGTAAGAACTTCATTTTAATTTCGTGACAGTTCCTACTATTTCAAACAAAAGTCCCCCTTTTCTTACACCATAGTGCACAGGGAAAAGGGGGGAATCAATCTGACTTAGTGCTTATTGTTTTGTAGCTTTTTTGATGGTTTCGTTAGCTTTTTCAGTGAAGGCTTTCAAAGCATCCGCTGGTTTTTCGTCACCATTTGATACAGATTGCAACATTGGGAACCAAAGTGTTCTCATTTCAGCAAATCCATCAATAGTGTTGTAGTATGGTGAATAGTATTTAGTCCAGCCACTGATTGTTTCCATACGTTTGTCTTCATAAAGTTTGCCAAATGAAGTACGAACTGGGAAGGCACCTGTACGAACTACGTCTTTAGGACCCCATTCTTTGTCATCAGCGATGAATTGAACGAATTTCTTAGCAGCTGCGATTTTCTTATCGTCTTTGTTATTAAACACTGCAAATCCGTTTACAAGGTATTCAAGAGCTGGTTTACCAGAGTCTGATGGGAATGGTACTTCTACCACATCTACCTTACTTGCTTCCAAGAGTTTCGCTTGGATACCGTTTTGAGCTGGCGCCCAAAGAAGAGTGTATGAAGTTTGACCGTTGGCAAAGTTTTGGATGTCTGCTCCACCGTCAAATTGTGAACCGTTGTTCAACAAACCGTCTTTAATCCAGCTAGCAGCTTTTTCAAGACCTTTGACGAATTTAGGATCGTCTGTTGTGTATTTGGTTACGTCTTTGTCTGTTACAGAACCGCCATAAAGGTTTGCGATGAAGGCACGTGTTCCTTGGTCTCCCCCTTGACCAGAACTGAACAATGAACCTGGTGTATATCCTTTATCTTTAAGCGCTTTCAAAACATTTTCAAAGTCATCAGTTGTCCAACCTTCTTTTACAAGGTTTGCAACTCCAGCATCTTCCAACATTTTCTTGTTCATAGCCATGTAGAATGGAGCTGAACTGATTGGATACATATAAGCTTTGTCGCCAGCCTTACTTGCTTGCACGATGTTTTCGTTGTTGACATCTTTGACGAATTCGTCTGTGAAGAGGTCGTTCAACTCAGCCAATTTACCATTTTTACCGTATTGGATGATACGACCTGGTGCGTCAAAGAGTACGTCTGGCGCTGTCCCTGCTTCGATGGCTGTTGTGATCTTTTCAGGACCTGACTTGAAGTCGATGGTTTCCAATTTCACTTTTACATCTGGATTTGCTTTTTCAAACGCTTCGATAATTGATTTTTCATAGGTTCCAACACCGTCACCAGTTTTTTCTTGAGTGAAGACTGGGAATGCCCACCAAGTGATTTCTGTTTTTCCGCTATCGCTACCAGAATTTCCAGCATCTTTACTTCCACCAGAGTTACCACAAGCTGCAAGGCCAAGAATCGCAGCACCCGCAAGTACTGTACAAGCTAGTTTTCTAAATTTCATTTGTATTCTCCTAATTGATAAGCGTATCCATATTGGATAATGAGCAAGTTTATATTTGTATACGTTTTCATTTTCTCCGACGCATCGACCACTCTCCTCTTTTTTGAGATTGTGTTATTTAAGACCGGCAACAAAGCGTTCCGTAATCTCTTTTGGTCTAGTAATAGCTCCACCAACAACGATACCTCGCACCCCATATTCAAGGATTTGCTTAGCTTGTTCTGGTGTATGAATTTTCCCTTCAGCGATGACATCCACCCCTGCTTCACACAGTTTTTTGATCAGTTCAAAGTCTGGACCATCTACTTTGGGACTATAAGAGGTGTAGCCTGATAGGGTTGTTCCAACAAAATCAACACCTGCTTCAACTGCTGCGATTCCCTCTTCAAACGTGCTAGTATCAGCCATTAAGAGTTGATGTGGATACTTTTCTTTGACTTGTCGGATAAAGTCTTGAATTTCCAAACCGTCGTAACGTTCACGTTTGGTACAATCCAGAGCAATGACCTCGATGTCTAGTTCAGCCAACTCATCAACTTCTTTCATAGTCGCTGTAATGAATGGCTCCTGTGGCGGATAGTCACGTTTGATAATCCCGATAATCGGTAGTTTCGTAACCTCCTTGATCTCCTTGATATCGCGAACACTGTTTGCTCGGATACCGACTGCCCCACCTTGCTCAGCCGCTTTGACTAGCAAGGGGATAACCCCTCCCGCTTCTGTATAAAGCGGTTCGTGAGGAAGTGCCTGGCAAGAGACAATGATTCCATCTTTGATCTGTTCAATCAAGGCTTCTTTGCTGATCTGTGGCATCCTCTTTCCTCCCTTTCTTGTTCTTATGGGCTTATTATATATTATTTGTTAAGCGCTTTCAATAGCTTGTGGTAGAATAGATTTCAGTTTCAAAAGTATTTTATAGAACAGACTATCCTGAAAGTAGTTTCAGGCCTCTTATGATTTCAAATCAACCTGAATGTCATCAAAAAAAGATAGCAGGCTTGAAAACCTGCTATCTCTTCTGAGACTTGCTATAATAGCTTTTGCTTATTATTCTTTTCTCTTCTTTCCAAATGCAAAGATTGATAAAAGTACGCCTGCAAGTCCAAGGGAAAGAAGTGAGCTCGTTTCCCTGCTTCCCGTATTTGGAAGTTCATCTTGTTTAGCTGCTGGCGCTTGATAGGTCACATCTTGGCCTAGAGACAGTTTGTTGTCTGCAGCTGCTAATACTAGATTGGTATCTCCCTTGTACTCTGGCACTTCAAGGACTGCTGCCTCAGCGCCATTGACTCCACCCTTATACTCTGGCAGGTCATTTGAAGCTGCTAAGACAAAGTTAGCACCTCCTCTATATTCCGGAAGCTCGTTTGAGGCTGCTAGAACCGCATTGACACCACCCTTGAACTCTGGAAGTTCATGGACTGCTGCCTCAACAGCATTGACTCCACCAGTGAATTCTGGTTTTTCTACTGTTGGTGCTGGTTCTTCACCTACTGTTGCCAATGGTCCAGTGTACTCTGGTATCTCAGCTACAGCGGCTTCTTCCGCATTAACGCCTCCTGTGAACTCTGGAACCTCATGGATAGCAGCTTCACTGCCATTAATACCATCGCTTAGTTTAGAGCCAGCTAAAGAAACTGGTAAATTGTGCATGCTTTCGATTGCACCCTCAGCTAGACCTGTAATTCTTTGCCCCATATCTTCTGGATCTATTGTGAATAGGAGAGTTTTTGTATCGTACTGGGTCATAAAGGTTGCTGTCTTGCCATTTGCCAATTGAAGAGTCGGAGCCTTATTGACCAATACTTCCGAATCGAACTCCATGGCAATGATACCTGGCCATTTTTGGATGGCATATTTTACTTTTGCTTCTTTAGGAGAAATTCTGTCTTTGCTTAAGAAATCCCAGTTGAATTTCTTATAGGATAAAGTATAATCGTTTTGATTGCCATCCGCATGCTCATAAAGCAAACCATATTCGCCATTTCCGAGATCTTGGAGTGAGTTGTAAGCAAACTTACCACTTTGTATAGGATTGTGTTTTAGCCACGTCAACTCACCATTCTCCTCAACACGAGCCAGGTGAACCAAACCATTGTTTCGTCCAGGGCCACCAGCATTGCTGAGTAGAATGTATTCCTTTCCTTCATGCATGGTGTGAATAGCGGACATTTGAACATAAACGTCCTTTACTTGAGGATAACGTTTGATTTCCTTATCCCACGTTGCTCCCCCGTCATGACTGGTCGCAACCTGAAGATCGCCAGTCAACCCACGCATAAAGAGCTTGAGATCTCCATTATTCAACTGAACAACAGTTGACTCCGTATTTTGGGCGCCTGGATTATTCATGGTTGAAGAGTGAATGGTTTGGTTGCCTACTGGACGGTTATCATTAACTGCTTCCCCTGCTTGCCATGTTTCACCATGATCATCTGAGTAAATTACACGAGATGATTGAGAACCACTTAGGTAGGAAACGTTGTTTGTTGTATAAACTGGAATCACTAGTCTTCCCTTATGAGGTCCTGTACGCAAGGCAATCCCCGTACCAGGTCCAGTTCCTAGGAAGTGCATCCAATCTTTCCGAATCCCATGTGTAATATCTTTTGGTGCAGACCAAGTCTTCCCATCGTCATCACTGTAGGACATCCATAGGTAGTTGGTATTGGAAACTCTAAAAATATTCTTTTCGCTATATTCAAAATAAATATTTCCGATTAGCTCATTCCCTTTATACAAATCTCCCTTATCGCTGTAGGCTGGTTTTTTAGGGTCAACGACAACACGATAATCTGTCTTTCTATTTTGAGGGTCGAAAACCTCTCCGTTTTCTCGAATCGTATAGCGACCTGATTCTCCTTGCTTATATAAAACTTGATAAACTTTATCTCCCACTTGTTCATAAGCTTTCGGAGCTTGCCCTGGCAGAGAAAACACTGCCTTACTTTCAAGGAACATGTCGTAAATTGCAAAAATTCTCTTTGTTTCAGGGTCTTGCACCAAGGCCATATCAATATTAACTGGAGATGGCCAATCTGCATGTTTAGCATGCTCATTGTCACGAGGATTTGAGATTACGATTCGGTCTCCCCATGTTTTCCCATTATCTGAGCTGCGACGAACAACCATGCCAATATCTCCCCAGTCAGAATGGTGCAAACGTCTTTCATCCGTTCCAGCAATCAGCGTTCCTTTATCAGTCTTGAGAAGAGCTGGGATACGATAACTCTTGATACCATCTTTATTTGGTTGATTGTTCCTACCACCTTCAAAGACGTCTTCTTTCTCAGTGACTTTTGCTCCCTCAGGAAGTTTCTGTTTCAATTCACCTCTTTCAAATAATTGACTTCGTGTTTGAACTTCATCTGGGCTTAAAGCACGATCATAAACAGTTAGGTTTCGTACTTGTAGGTTTGATGACCAAACTGTTTTATTGCCCCGTTTGGTTGCTCCAAGTTGAGCTTGATTAACATCTGGCATATCTTTGATGAAGTTACCAGATTTGAGACTTGTACGGGATAAGACACCGTTCACATAGAGACGAACTCGACCATGAGGTAACTCTGCTGTTGGTTGTTCAACAGTAAAGGTCACGGAATTCCATTGTCCAGGGCGAACTTTCAAAGGAGCATCTGTATACTTATCATAGAACTGCTCCCCTTTAGCGCCACGCCCTTCAATAAGAGCTGTATTATCAAGGACCGACATAGTAAAGTACTCATTTTCCTTGGTGTCACTGGATACAGAGAAGAGATTGTAAAAGCGTGGAGCCTTAGCATCTGGTTTGAACTCCATGTGAACTGTAGCATTTTGAAGTTTCTTTAGTTTATCTAGTTCACTTGATAAATCAACTCTCTGACCATTTGCTGCATTGGTTTCAACATCTTCTTTTTCAAGGACAGGATTAGCATTTTTTAAATCTCTTGAGTAATAGTCACGAGGAATAGCACCCTGATCCTCTGATTCCTCTTCCTTATTTGCTTCTTCTGCAGGGGTTTCCGTAGAGGATGGGGTTTCTGATTCTGCACTCTCATTTTTTTTCAAGTGATCTTGGTCCACCTCAACGCCATTGTCTTGAGCTGCTGCCAATTTACCAGCCAAGTCCTTATCCAAATGTTCAAGATCACCAGAAGACACTTCTTTTGGTAACTCTGATAATCCTTGCCCTTGACCAGATTCGACTGTTTCCGTATTAGCGCCTGCTGCATTGGCTTGCTCTTGGGCTAAGACTGGATTTGCTCCAAATACCACTGTACCAATCACTACCGATGCTGCACCGACTGCAAATTTTCGAATTCCGTATCGCTGTTTCCGATCTAAAGATTTGTAATTCATGTTTGTCCTTTCATTTTTCATAAAATAAAGCGCTTTCTTTTTTCTTTAAAAATTTTTATTGTCTCTTCAAGAGACAAGTTTTTACAAGAAAGTAACCAACTTAATGAGAGCTTCCAATCCTCTCCCATTTTCTGCTGAGGAATTCTTTAAGCACCCAGCAGCCTTTTTCCTCCTTTCACAAGTGACTTTTCCTTTATTATACAACAAAGTCTTATATTTACATCTGTGTTCCTACAGAATAGATTTTACTTTTAAGAATATTTTAATATTTTAAATTTTCTAAAAGTACTTTCAGGTTTTGGATATAAAAAGAGAGCTCCTTGGCTCTCTCATTCATCATTTCACATATTTAAAAGGAATCTCACTGTCGCAGAGCCAGTTATAAACCTGGTCATTGACAAAAACATTCATGGCTTCATGAGCATACTCGGGCATGATACGATAGGCCTTGTCGCAAGTTAGGCGGTTGTAAATCGCAAACTGGGTAATAGGATAGCAAACATCGTCGTCCAAGCCCGTAATCATCTTGACCACACCTTGAATGCGATGGGCAAGATTTTTCACATCGATATAGGAAAGAGTCGCCATGATTTCCTCCTCTGTTTCATGGAAGGGATCGTGAAACTTGAAATAACGGAAGAGTTCGTCATAGGCTTCACTGGTATTGCCAATCTCAAGCACTCGTCTAAAGTCTGACAAGAAAGGATAGATGGCCACTGTTTTCTGAATCCGAGGATTGAGCGCTGCTGCAACCAAAGCTAAAGCCCCTCCTTGTGAGGCACCATAGCTAGAAAGTCTTTTCTCATCCACCTGAGGGAGACTAGCAACAATTTCAATCAACTGGTAAATATCCAGATAAACATCCTTATAAAAGAGATGTTCCCTACCCTCAACAGCACCACGAATGATATGCCCCTTCACCGTATTTCCTAGTGGAGAGCGCAAGCCGTCTTGCGAATAGCCCGACTGACCTCGAACGTCCATGGAGACAACACCGTAACCAGCCACGGTAAAGGCCAGCATGTCAGCCCAGTCCCAACCACGTCCCATGTATCCATGAAAGTGAAAAATTAGGGGAACTTTACCCTCACTCTTTGGAAGGACGATTCGTGCATAGACCTTGCCTTCATTAGTTCCTTCAAAGGTCAGTTCATAACACTTGACTTGAGGAATATGAAAATCCCTTTCCTCCAACTGGTAGGCAGGAAGGACTGAAACTTTTTTGACCTCTTCATCCCAAAAAGCATCAAAGTCTTCTGGAACCTCATCCCTTCCTAGATAGGTCTTGATTTCTTCTAACAAAGCTGGATTTTTCATAGCATGCTCCTTTAGTTTTGTAATCGCTATCATAACTCTAGCATATCTAGGAAGGCAATGCAAGAAAGAATTCTAAATAGAAAGTGATTTTAGATTCTCTTTCCTCAAACCTATCGCCTGAAAGTAGTTTTAAAAATAAAAAGAGCGTTTCCGCTCTCTGTGTATCAATAGGTGCTAGCTCCTTTCTCTAGTTTGACGGTTTGGAATTTCTTTTGGTAGGTTACTTTAATAGTCATGTGAGAATCCTCGTTTCTTTTTGATGCCTCTAGTATAAGACCCAAACCTAAAAGCTAGCTTATAGATTTCTTAGAAAAGGCTTAATCCAGATGTCCTCTTTTTTCTAGGTGTAGAGCAATCATGCGCCATTCTGGATCCTCTTGCCAACCTTCTATAGAACTAATGTAGCTGGCAACCTTTCTGGCTTCTTCTAAAATAGGAAAATCTTCGATAATATCAGCCACTTGAAACTCTGGAAGTCCTGACTGTCTGGTTCCAAAAATCTCTCCAGAACCACGCATTTTCAAATCCTCCTCAGCAAGGACAAAGCCATTTGTGGTTTCTGTCATGATGCGCATGCGGTCTTTCCCTGACTCGGTCTTGGGATTGGCAACGAGAACCGCATAGGACTGCTTGTCCCCCCGACCAACACGACCTCTGAGCTGGTGAAGCTGACTGAGACCGAAGCGGTCGGCATCCATGATAATCATAACGGTCGCATTGGGAACATTAACCCCAACCTCAATAACCGTTGTCGAAACCAGAATATCCGTTTTTCGCTCCTTGAACTCCTGCATGATCTGGTCTTTTTCATCACTCTTCATCTTACCATGTAGAAGAGCTACTTCTGCCTTGCCAGCAAAATGAGCTGTCAACTCCTCCGATAAGGCAATGGCATTTTTCAAGTCCAGAGCTTCAGATTCTTCGATCAGGGGAGAGATAACATAGGCTTGGGAACCTTTTTGAATTTCCCCCTCTAACCAAGTCAAAACCTGAGGCAGCTGCTCATGTTTGATCCAGCGCGTTACAATAGGCTTCCGTCCTGCTGGCATCTGGTCGATAATGGAAACATCCATATCACCAAAGGCTGTGATAGCCAGCGTCCGTGGAATGGGCGTCGCCGTCATCATGAGAACGTCAGGATTGTCCCCTTTTTCCCGTAAAATACGCCTTTGGCCCACACCAAAACGGTGCTGCTCATCGATGATAATCAAGCCCAGACGAACATAATCTACCCCATCCTGAATCAGAGCGTGGGTTCCAATAATCAAATCAGCCTCACCCTTGGCAATGGTCTCCAAGACGGCTCTTTTTTCTGCAGCTTTTAAGGAACCTGTCAAAAGAGCGAGTTTCAAGTCCGGAAAAAGACTCTTCAAACTCTCAAAATGCTGCTCTGCTAGAATCTCTGTTGGCACCATGAGGGCCGCCTGGTAGCCAGCCGTCACCGCTGCAAACATGCCTAAGCCAGCGACCACCGTTTTTCCGCTCCCCACATCCCCTTGCAAGAGACGATTCATGTGATGGTCGGACTTCATGTCGGCCAAAATTTCCTGCAAACTCTTTTCCTGAGCTTGAGTTAGGGCAAAAGGCAGATTTTCTTTAACAGCCGACACTTTTTCCTGAGACCAGTTCAGAACCAGACCACTTCCTTGAACTCTATTTTCAGATTTGAGCGTCTGCAACTGCATTTGAAAATAAAAGAGTTCCTCAAACTTGATACGGCGAAGGGCCTGCTTGTATTCTGCCAAATCCTTAGGAAAATGCATGGCACGGACAGCCTGACAACGGGACATGAGTTTGTATTTATCAAGTAAAGACTGAGGCAGATTTTCCTCTATCAAGAGGTCCAACCCCTGATCAAAGGCCGTCTTGATAACCTTGACCAGACTGGCCTGACTGATTCCTTGAGCCAGACGATAAACAGGTTGGAGGTCATCTTCCACCTGAGCCAGGACCTTCATCCCTGTCAGACTAGCCTTGGCACGGTCCCATTTCCCAAAGACAGCCAGGGTTGCACCTAACTCTATCTTATCAGCCAGATAGGGTTGGTTAAAGAAATTCACCGCAAAAACAACTTCTCCCTGCTTGAGACTAAAACGCAGGCGATTGCGCTTGAAACCATAATACTGGACACTAGCGGGGGTCACGACCTGACCAGACAGAACCGCCTTTTCCCCGTCTTCCAATTCCAGGACCTGCTTGGTCTTGAAATCTTCATAACGAAAAGGAAAGTAGAGCAAGAGGTCTTGCAAGTTTTCAATTCCTAGTTTGGCGTATTTCTCAGCTGACTTTGGTCCCACACCAGGTAAGACATGCAAGGGTTGGTGTAGATTCATGCTCCACTCCTTTCTTTGGTTTAATGATATTCTCTCGGAATGCGGTCGCTGAGGAGACAAACCACCTCATAGTTAATAGTGCCGCGGTAGGCAGCTACCTGAGTAGCTGTGATTTCCTTGTCGCCGTTAGAACCAATTAATGTTACTTTTGTGCCTAGCGGGTAAACCTTAGGCAAACGAATGGTAATTTGGTCCATAGATACTCGTCCGACGATTGGGCAAGCTTGACCATCTACCAAGACAGAGAAATTCTGCATATCACGTGTCCAACCATCCGCATAGCCGATTGGCACCGTCGCAATGACTTGCTCACTATTCGCTTGATAAGTTGCTCCATAGCCCATGCAAGCTCCAGCTGAAACTGTCTTGACATGAACCAGAGCAGACTCCAAGGTCAAGGCTGGAGTCAAGTCATAAGGCAAGTCCAGAACCTCTCCACTTGGATTGAGACCATACATGGAATCTCCCATACGAACTGCATTGAAAATAGTCTCTGCATGCCAGAGGGTCGTTGCCGAGTTACTGGCATGAACCAGTTCTGGAACTTCCTTCATACTTGCCAAAATAGCTTTAAAGCATTCTAACTGCTGATTAAAGTAGGCATCTGCTTCTTCATCTGCAGTCGCAAAGTGGGTAAAAATCCCCTCAACGCGAGCACCGTGTTGTTGGAGCAAGGCTTGAGCCTGCTCTGCCTCACTGGAATCTCGGAAACCAATCCGTCCCATCCCTGAGTCAATCTTGAGGTGAACAGTTAAGCCATATAAATCTGTCTCCCTAGCTAAGAGAGCTTGAATCCACTCCAGTCCAGCCACAGTCAAGGTGATGTCGTATTCTTTTGCTAGAGCAACAGCTTCTAGCTCAGAAACTCCTAAAATGAGGATTCTCTTGCTGAGTCCAGCCTGACGAAGTTCGATGGCTTCATCTATATTCGAAACGCAAAATCCATCAACATCATCTTGAATCGCCGTTGCAACGGCAACTGCCCCATGACCATAGGCATTGGCCTTGACCACTGCCCACTTGAGCGTTCCTTCAGGGATATGAGCCCCCATTTGCTGAATATTGTGTCGAATAGCTCCCATATGAATCTGAGCCTTGGTTGGTCTATGTGGACTAGCTTTCATGATTTTCCTCCAAAATGACACTGGCTGTCACAAACTGATCTGTATGGCTGATTGACAGCCAAATCTTTCCTGAAAATGGCGACTGACTAAAATAAGGAGCCCCTCGTTCATTGTTCAAAACTTCCAAATCCTGAAAGGTCAGTTTGCCAATACCAGTTCCCATAGCCTTGGAAAAGGCCTCCTTAGCCGACCAGCGACCTGCCAAGTATTCGATCTGTCTGCGCCCTTTGAGACTAGCAAAACGCTCCATTTCTTTAGGGGTCAGCACACGCTTGGCAAAGCCCTCACGTCGTGTAACTGCGTTTTCTATCGAAGCCAATTCTTCGATGTCAATTCCGTGTCCAACTATCATACTCATAAAAGGAGCTGAGATTCCCCCAACTCCATCCTTTTCACTTATTTTGTTAAGGTAGTATAAATTTCTTCTACCAAAGCTACTGTATTTTCCCAACCTAGACAAGGGTCCGTTATGGAGCAACCAAAGACTTCTGGTTGGTTTTGACGACCGTCTGCTAGGTAAGATTCGATCATAAAGCCTCGAACCGTCTTTTTAATCTTTTCATTCCAATCACGATTCAGCAAGGCTTGGCGAACAATGCGAATTTGTTCCATATATTGCTTGCCAGAATTGTCATGATTGGTATCGATGATAATGAAGGGATTTTCAAGTCCCATAGTCTCATAGCGATTGATGGCATTTAAGAGGGTTTCATAGTAGAAATTGGGTTCATTTTTACCATATTCGTTCATGGCACCACGAAGGATAACGTGGGCCAAAGGATTTCCTGAAGTTTCCACTTCTTGGCCATGGTAAAGGAAGGTTTGCTTGTTTTGAGCTGCATAGATGGCATTAAACATGACCCCAAGGTTCCCAGATGTTGGATTTTTCATCCCAACCGGAGCATCAATACCAGACGCTACAAAGCGGTGTTCTTGGTCTTCCACTGAGCGAGCCCCTACAGCATGGTAGCTGACCAGGTCATCAACCAAAACGAGATTTGACGGATAAAGCATCTCATCAGCTGTCGTCAAGCCCGTCTCCGTAATCACACGATAGTGAAGCTGACGAACAGCCTGCAAACCATTGATGAGACTAGGCGCTTCGCTGGTATTTGGTTGATGAATCATGCCCTTATAGCCATCTCCATTAGTACGAGGTTTAGCCGTATAGACACGCATCACGATAAAGATTTTATCCGCAACTTTTTTCTGCAAGTCTGCTAAGCGACGAGCATATTCGAGTACTGCTTCTTCATTGTCAGAAGAGCAAGGCCCCATCACCAAAAGGATGCGGTCGTCCTCACCCGAGATGATAGCTGCTAACTCTCTATCGCGGGCTTCTTTTTTTCGCAAGGCTTCAGGTGACAACTGGGTCGCAGCCTTGATTGCTTCAATATCAATTTCTTGACCTTTTTCGATAAATGCCATCTTACTCTCCTAGCGTTTGGTAAATTTCGCGAACAAGTGCTTCTGTGTTGTCCCAGCCGAGACACGGATCTGTAATGGACTTACCAAAAACTTCTGGCTCATTTTGACGTCCATCTTCTAGATAGGACTCAATCATAAAACCACGAACATATTTTTTGATTTTCTCGTTCCAGTCACGGTTAATCAAGGTCTGACGAACGATACGGATTTGATCCATGTACTGCTTGCCTGAATTGTCATGATTGGTATCGATGATGATAAAGGGATTTTCCAAGCCCATCTTTTCATACTGATCAATGGTATCCATCAAATTGTCATAGTAGTAGTTAGGAATATTTTTCCCGTATTCGTTCAATGCTCCGCGAAGAATGGCGTGGGACAATGGATTCCCTGTTGTTTCCACCTCTTTACCAAGGAAAAGGAAACTCTGTTTATTTTGCGCTGCGTAAATCCCGTTAAACATAACATTGAGATTTCCAGATGTGGGATTTTTAAATCCTGTTGAAAAGTCTGCTCCACTCGCTACAAAACGGTGCTGTTGATCCTCTACAGAACGAGCTCCAACAGCCATATAAGAAATCAAATCATCCACCAGCGGAAGATTTTCAGGATAAAGCATCTCATCAGCTGTTGTCATTCCCGTCTCGGTAATCACACGGTAGTGCAGTTGGCGAACAGCCTTGATTCCATTGATCAAGCTAGGAGCTTCTGTCGCATTTGGTTGATGAATCAAGCCCTTATAGCCATCTCCATTGGTACGAGGTTTAGCTGTATAGACCCGCATGATCATAAAAATACGGTCTTTGACTTCTTGTTGCAAAGCAGATAGACGCTTGGCATACTCGAGAACCGCCTCTTCGTTATCAGATGAACATGGTCCAATCACCAAGAGAATACGCTGGTCTCCCCCACGGATGATGGCTTCCAATTCCTGATCACGTTGATTTTTTCTCGCAAGAGCCGCTCCCTCCAATTTAGATAAGGCGCGAACTTCTTCAATGTTAATTTTAGGACTTTTAGCTTTAAATACCATGATTCATCTCCTTATAAAGCAAACGGACACCAAGCAAAAAATGATTTTTACCAGGTATCCGCCTGTATCTTATCTCATATTATTGTCTCTTACCATGACAGTTCTTGAATTTCTTACCTGATCCACATGGGCATTGGTCGTTTCGTCCGATTTGGCTCAAGTCCAAATCTTCTGGAAGGCTTGCCTGCTGCGCTGCGATATTACGAGTCGCAGTTGTACTGATATTGTGTTCAACTTGCGGACGTTCTTGTTCATGGATTTGTGCTTTCATCATCAAGCGGGTCACATCAAATTCAATCGATCCAATCATGTCGTTAAACATGCGGAAACCTTCTGCTTGATATTCTACAACAGGGTTGTTTTGAGCATATCCACGAAGACCAACAGCATTTCGCAACTGGTCAAGAGCGTCGATATGGTCTGTCCACTTGTTGTCTACAACACGTAGAATCAAGACTTTTTGGAATTCTTTCACTGCATCTTCGTCACGAAGCTTAGCAACTTGGTTGTCATAGACTTTCAAGGCACGTTGGAAAAGTTCATCTTTGATAGCTTGGTCTGACAGACCTGCAAGATCTGAACGGCTAATTGAATCTTCTGGAAGCAAGTTATACTTAGCAAAATTCAAGATTGCTTCTAATTTTTCATCTTCCTTAGAACGAGCATGTGCATCCACGATACGTCCAATGGTACGACGAATCATAGCATGGATTTCTGGTGCCAAGTCACGATCTGCAGTAATGACATCATAACGTTGTGCATAGATGATCTCACGTTGTTCGCGCATAACGTCGTCATATTGAAGGACTTGTTTACGAGTGTCGTAGTTGTTTCCTTCGACACGTTTTTGAGCTGCTTCAACTTGACGCGTTAACATGCGAGATTCGATGGCTTCATCAGACATGTTGAGTCGTTCAAAGACACCTTTCAAACGTTCTGAACCGAAACGTTTCATCAAATCATCTTCAAGAGACAAGTAGAATTGTGACTCACCTGGGTCTCCTTGACGCCCTGAACGTCCACGAAGCTGGTTATCAATACGGCGACTTTCGTGACGCTCTGTACCAATGACACAAAGACCACCAAGTTCACGAACTCCTTCACCAAGCTTGATGTCGGTACCACGACCGGCCATGTTGGTTGCGATGGTAACTGCGCCACGTTGACCAGCGTTCATGATAATTTGCGCTTCTCTATAGTGGTTCTTCGCATTCAAGACTTCGTGAGGAACACCTGCTGCTACCAATTTCTTGGAGAGGAAATCACTCGTTTCAACGGCAACTGTACCTACCAAGACCGGCTGACCTTTTTGGTAACGAGCTTTTACATCTTCAACAACAGCCTTAAATTTCGCATCAAGACTTGCATAGAGAAGGTCTGAGTGGTCGATACGTTGAATTGGACGGTTAGTTGGGATTGGGATAACACGAATGTTGTAAATTTCTCGGAATTCTTCTTCTTCTGTTTTACCAGTACCTGTCATACCTGCCAATTTCTTATACATACGGAAGAGGTTTTGGTAGGTAATAGAAGCTGATGTCTTGGTCTCATCTTGGATTGGCACACCTTCTTTTGCTTCAATCGCTTGGTGCAAACCATCAGAGTAACGACGACCTTCCATAGTACGACCTGTAAATTGGTCGACAATCAAGATTTCCTGCTCTTCACTAACCACATAGTCGATATCGAGAATCATGATATAGTTGGCACGGAGGGCATTGTCAATAAAGTGAGTAAGAGCTACATTTTCAATGTCGTAGAGATTTTCTAGTTTGAAGTAGCTTTCTGCCTTGTCAATACCAGAGTCTGACAAACCGATCGTCTTAGACTGAACGTCAATGATATAGTCGTCCTTGTCCAAAGATTTCACGAAGTGGTCCGCCATATGGTAGAGTTGGCTTGTTTCAACTGCATTGGCGCCTGAAACGATCAATGGTGTACGAGCTTCGTCGATCAAAATTGAGTCAACCTCATCGACCAAGGCATAATTGAGTGGACGTTGCACCATGTTTTCTGCACGAACGACCATATTGTCACGAAGGTAGTCGAAACCAATCTCTGAGTTGGTTGAGTAGGTAATATCGCAAAGGTAAGCTTCTTTTTTCTCCATTGGAGACTTAGCTGCCAAGTTGATCCCTACTGACAAACCGAGCCATGAGTACAATTCACCCATTTCAGTCGCGTCACGTTCTGTTAGGTATTCATTGACTGTGACTACGTGAACCCCTTTACCTGCAAGGGCATTGAGATACACTGGCATGGTCGCTGTCAAGGTCTTCCCTTCACCGGTACGCATCTCTGGAACGTCACCATGGTGAAGAACAATCCCACCCATGACCTGAACCTTATAAGGGAAAAGCCCAAGGACACGTTTTGCAGCTTCACGAACTACCGCAAAAGCCTCATATAGCAATGAATCAAGTGATTCACCCTTATTGTATCGTTCTTTAAATTCGTCAGTTTTCGCTTTTAGTTCTTCGTCTGACATTGTAGCCATTTGGCTCTCATAGTTAAGAACCTTATCAGCCATCTTTTCCAGACGACGANGTTCTCCTTTATCATTTTCAATAATCGTTTTTAAAATATTAGCCATGATTTTCCTTACTTTTTATTCTGAATATTTTAGAATGTTCTTTTAATTTTAGCATATTTACCATTATTTTTCAAGAAAGAATCCTTAATTTACAACGGAAAAGGCCAGCCAAAATTCAGCTTTTTTTGCATAAATCTTCTGTGGCTACCTTTTTGTTTTTTGTTCGAGATGCATGCTTGATGATCCAAGCACAACTTGGACTCAGCTCCTCCTTTTGCCAAGTTTGAAGAATCCTTTCAAACTTATCAGGGTCTTCCTTGTACAAATCATTTAGATTATTGGCTACACTTTTTTGAATGGACTTGTCTCTATCATCCTTTAGATTGGTCAGAATAGTGGTGAAATCCTCAAAATAATCCAATACCACGGTTTGTCTCTTAGCCCAAGGCAGACGGATACGCATACATTCGCTGGCAAGTCTGCGAACGCGCAAATTTTCATCCCGACTCCATTCTAATAGCAAAGCCATTGTATCTTTAGGATAACGAGCCAGCAAGGGTCTCATGGAAAATTCTCCAGTAAATCGCTTGGTGAGTTCCTTACTAAAGGCCGCGCTCAATTCAAATTCCTTGTCTCCATATAGCTCTACATATTTACCGATTGGCCAAAGCCAATACCCTTCTGAAAACATGCCTAAACCACCCTCTAACTCAGGACCTAAAATTTTCTCAAAAACCTTGAGAGAGTCCTGATAAGATAGGGGAAGACAATCTTTGATACTTTTAGCCAAGAGTTCTTGACGCTGGCTAAACTCCAACTCTTCCAAGTCTTTTTCTAACAAGAGCCTAAACTTTTGTCCATCAAAGGCAACGGACGCTTCTTTCAACCGTCGACTCAAATCCCTAGCATAAGCCAAGTCATAATAATCTTTTACTTTTTTAGCCATTTTCAAATCCCTTAATCTTCTTTTTACGGGACTTATTATATCATACAGACAGCTGTCAACAAAATTATTTTCATATCTCCAACTATTTTAACAAGAAAGAAAAAAGGACTAGAAGCTAGTCTAGTCCTTCATTTTTTAATGTTTAATTTCCCAAGAATATAGGCAATATCCCAAAATACCAAAAGAGATTGATCCAGAAGGCCAAGCAAAAGATGATGCCAAAGATGAGAAGACTGATTTTTTTAATCAGCACCGAGTATAGGATGGATAAAACTCCAAAAACCACAAAGAGGTTTTTCATAACGAAATAATAAATTGAAACTCCTCCTATTTGCCAATCCCAAGGAAGGAAAAACATGAGGAACCAGAGAAGGCAAATCGTAAGGATATATATCTTGTAGTGCGCTTCAAGAAAGGCTTTTGTTTTCTCCATAGCAAACCTCCATTTGAGTCACTGTCTCTTCCCATTTATTATAACAAAAAAACCTGGAAAAGACTTTCCAGGTTTGAGTTTGAAATCACTAGTCATGCTAGAAAAATCACTCTATTCATAGGATGATTCACTTTATTGACTTGATGAAGATGTTCCAAAATCGACCTTAGGAACTGTCTTGGCTTCTTCTGTTTCTTTAAAGGTTTCAGCTTCTTTAAAGTTCATCATATTCGCAAAAAACACGGTTGGAAAACTTCTCAACTTTTGATTGTACTCGGCTGCGACTTTATTATAATCCTTGCGTGCTACAAAGATACGATTTTCACTGCCTGAAAGTTCGACCATTAGTTGCTCAACATTTTGATTGCTCTTGAGTTCTGGATAATTCTCCGTCAAGGAAATCAAGCGGGAAAGAGCTGAGCTCAACTCTCCCTGAGCCTTTTGGTTTTCTTCCGAAGTTACTGAGCTACTACCGATTTTAGCTCTAGCATCCGCAATCTTGGTAAAGACTTCGGTTTCATGATTCATTTGTCCTTTAACGGACTCCACCAAGTTACCAATCAAGTCCGAACGACGTTGGAGGGCTGTCGAGACATCGGCCTGAGCCTGCTCCACTTTAGTCTGTTCACCAACTAGACCATTATAGGTCGTCACTGCGGAACAACTTCCCAGAACTAGTAGTCCAAAGAAAATCGCTACTATTGAGAGAATTACTTTATTTTGTTTCATATCAAAACCTTAACACTTTCTTTTATTAACTTTTCTGAGAAAATACTCAGATTATAAATCAATTTCCCAAACTTTGTTTTTATTTTTAATTAAGGAGTGAACTCTTGCAAAGGAGTCACCTTACTGTATGGAGAAATCGGTTTGAGCTATATACGATTACTCACCAGTCATCAGACGAACCGCCACCATCAAAGCCACCGCCGTCCCAGCCACCAGATGAGTCGGAGCCTGAGTCAGACCAAGAGGAGCCCGAATCAGACCATGAGGAACCTGAGTCTGATGAGTCACCGCCCCACCAGCCACCGCCAGAATCATCTCCACGTGAACCACGACCACCAAATAGAAATCCGATAATCATCACGATGAAGTAAATGAGAACTCCAAATCCGATAACTCCGTCGCTCGAACTGCTTTTTCGATGACGTCTCGAAGAACTACTCTCACCAGCATACCTTTCAAGTTCCCTTAAGCGACTAGAGTTGGTGGTATAGTCGTAACTACTTTTAGAACTTGAAGCAGTCGTACTCGATCCACTATAAAACATGTAGTTGAGATTGTTGACTATTGAGAGAACACCCTTGTTATAGTCACCATTTTTAAAGTAAGGACGTGCTGTTGTCAAGAACCTGTGAGTCTGATAGTCAGTGATCTTACTGGCCACATTATTACTGGTTTCAATCCGTGATTTTCTATCTTGGACTGCTATGACGACCAAGGCACCATTGTTATCTCCCGAATAGCCAATCTTCCAAGCTCTAGCTGTTTCATTGGCTACAGTCTCGATTGTTTCTCCATCTAGGCTTTTCACAACGTAAACACCCATCTGGAATTTTTCTGATTTTTTACTATTGACATTATTCAATTCCCGAATCTGACTTATAGTCTCATCCGTTAAATAATGATTCGGGTCATAAATCCCGTACTCAGGTTTTTCAGGTGCTGTGAATGCTGACAAGAAGAGAAAGGCCATCAGCAACCCAAGCAAGCGAACCAACAAACTATGTTTAAATAATCTGCTTCTTTTCATAATAACCTCCCTGATAAAGGAAAATTGATTTAAGGAATTATAGCATTTTGATTTTTACAAAGAAAGTGCATTTTCATTACAAATAGATTACAAAATCTAGGAAAATGATTGAATTTTGATGACAGATTCTCCTCCAATTTGATAGGTTCTTTTCTCCCCTTTTAGTATAGAAAAAAGAAGACTATGAAGTCTTCTTTCAGTTTATTTTTGTAGAAAAACAAGCAAGGCTTACTTACGTTTTCTTGCAATCAAGTGAATCGGGGTTCCTTCAAAGACAAAGGCCTTACGGATTTGATTTTCCAAGAAACGCAAGTAAGAGAAGTGCATGAGTTCTTCTTCATTGACAAAGATGACAAAGGTTGGTGGTTTGGTTGCCACTTGGGTTGCGTAGAAAATCTTGAGGCGTTTCCCTTTGTCTGTCGGTGTTGGATTGATAGCAATGGCATCCATAATGACATCGTTCAAGACCGCTGAAGGGATACGGGTGTTTTGGCTTTCACTGATTTGCTTGATCATCTCAGGCAGTTTATGGAGACGTTGCTTGGTCAAAGCGGATACAAAGACAATCGGTGCATAAGGCAGATATTGGAACTGCTCACGGATATCCTCTTCCCATTTTTTCATGGTGTGGTTGTCTTTCTCAAGAGTATCCCACTTATTGACCACGATGATCATCCCTTTACCGGCTTCATGAGCAAAACCTGCGATACGCTTGTCGTACTCACGGATACCTTCTTCGGCATTGAGGACCATCAAGACCACGTCAGAACGGTCAATGGCACGCATGGCACGCATGACAGAGTATTTCTCCGTATTTTCATAGACTTTACCAGACTTACGCATACCAGCTGTATCAATCATGGTAAACTCTTGTCCATCAGCATCTGTAAAATGGGTATCAATGGCATCACGCGTTGTTCCAGCTACTGGACTAGCAATCACGCGGTCTTCTCCCAAAATAGCGTTGATTAAACTTGACTTTCCAACGTTAGGACGGCCAATCAAGCTAAATTTAATCACGTCTGGATTTTCTTCTTCAACTTCGTGTGGTAGATTTTCCACAATGGCATCCAGCACATCACCCGTACCGATACCGTGGACAGACGAAATTGGCAGCGGTTCGCCCAATCCTAGCGCATAGAAATCAAAAATATCATTTCGCATCTCAGGGTTGTCAACCTTGTTAACGGCAAGGATAACAGGTTTATGGGTTTTATAGAGTTTACGGGCTACGTATTCATCCGCATCTGTAATCCCTTCTTTCCCAGAAACTACAAAGACGATGACATCCGCTTCTTCCATAGCGATTTCTGCCTGGTGCTTGATTTGTTCCATGAAGGGAGCATCGACATCGTCAATCCCTCCAGTATCAATCATACTGAAAGAACGATTGAGCCACTCACCCGTTGCATAGATACGGTCACGTGTCACACCCTCGACATCTTCTACGATTGAGATCCGCTCACCAGCGATCCGATTAAATAGGGTTGATTTCCCAACATTGGGACGTCCCACAATGGCAATAGTTGGTAAGGCCATGTTTTCTCACTTTCTACAATAACTTTTTCTGTTCTAGATTTTTTCGAGTTGAACGAGGTTCGGCTTGACCAAACTGCTCTGCTAGACGCTGACTCCAAGAGGTCGTCGCACGCGCACCAGCATAGTCTGCCTGTACTTGGTCATAGTCCAAAATCGCTTCAACTGGCTGTTCTTGGTATTCTTCTTCAAATACCACTTGGTTCAAAGGCAGTCTTGGTTTGACATCGTGTTGTTGATTTGGCACACCAAGAGCAATCCCAAAAACGGGGTAGGTATAGTCAGGCAAGTTAAAAAGCTCTGCCACTTCTTCCGACTTGTAACGGACCAAACCGATAATCACACCACCATATCCCAGACTCTCAGCCGCAAGCAAGGTATTTTGCCCAGCAAGCGCAGCATCCACAGATGTGATGAGGAGACCTTCCACTCCTTGGGGCTGGAAAGTATCTGTATGGAGACGAGCTCCTTTTTCTGCACGATTTAGGTCACCAACAAAGAGCAAGAATGCAGCTGACTGGCGAATGGCTTCCTGAGGAACCAGTTCGTATAGGGCATCTTTCTTCTCTTGACTACGCACAAGAATCACAGATTAGGATTGGAAATTTTTCCAAGATGATGCCATTTGTCCAGCAGTCAAAATCTCTTCCAAGTCTGCTTGAGGAATTTCTTCCTCCTTAAAGCGACGAACTGAAGTATGAGCTTTCATCAGTTTAATGGTTTCTGTCATCGGCGATTTTCTCCTTCTAGTCTTGTTTCCTCTGCTAAATAACGAATCCTTTCCATGACCCGTCTAGCTTCCCAAGTCTCATCATTTCCATTCTTTCCTTTAGCAAAATGTTTTTCCAAATCTTGGAAATTAAAGTTGGAAGTAAAGAAGGTCGGCAAATCTTCCTGCATGCGATACTGGAGAATAACTTGAAGAATCTCATCACGCACCCAAGGGGTGGATTGCTCTGCACCAATATCATCCAAGATCAAGACTTCTGCTAACTTGATCTCATCTACCAAGGTCTTCACAGATCCTTCACCGATGGCATTTTTCACATCAATGACAAAACTTGGATAGTGGAGAATGGTTGTTGAAGCACCACGTTTTTCAGATAGGTCATGAGCTAAGGCCGCCATCATGAAACTCTTACCGACACCAAAATCTCCATAAAGATAGAGACCTTTTCGGATACTTGGGTAAAGGTCAACAAAGGCATAGAGTCTCTCAAAAATCGGCAAACGTCCTAAGTCATCCAGGTCAATCTGAGCCAATTTCGCTTTCTTGAGACTTGCTGGTAGATTGATCAACTTGAGACGATTCTTGATGGCCGCCTCTTTTTCAGCCGCGATTAGCTCTGGTGTTTCTTCATAAGATACATCTGCATAGCCGTGATTCATGACCAAGATAGGCTTATAGCCACGAGCTATATAGTCCGCATCCCCACGAAGAAACTTGTCCCGTTCTGTGATATATTGATTGAACTTGGAGATGCTACGATTTAACTCCTCTTGACTGAGGGATTCTTTCTGGATAAAAGCCGCCACATCTGGGTCTTTCATAATCTGCTGGACTAGGTCCTGATACTGAAAACGACTTGTCTGACGTTTGATAACGTCACCCACACTTTCCATCTAGTCTCCTCCTTCTTCTAATCGGGCTAACATTTCTTGTTTTTTGCGTTCTAGTTCCAGACGAGTTTCCTCACTGGTTTGATTTTTATATTCTGGATTGCTCCACTTGGGAACATTTGTCTTAGTCGAGCTAGTTTTCGATTTCTGGTCTTCTTGCCCTTTTTGCTGACGCTCTCGAATCCGAAGCACAGCCTCTTCTGCTGTCCGAATTTTTTGATAAGCATAGTCATTTGCGACCTTCATGGCATATTTTTCATTGACATTAGCCGAATCAACCTTGTTAAAAGTTAGAAGCAAGACGATATTGATGACTTCGTCCAACAAGCCTAAAGACGCCATCTGGTGAAGGAGTTCTCGCTCACTCTGGGTGATGTTTCCCTTACGCGTTTGCTTGATTTCCGCTAAAAAATGCAAGGGAGTTTTATTTTTGGCTTCCCTGATAATGGTCATTTCTTTGGGGCTGAAGTCAGAAGAAACCTGCTTTTGCGCAATCTTTTCACGCATGCGTTTGACTGAAATAACCTGAGCCACCGCTGTCGCCTTGGCTAATTGATAGGTTTCAAACCAGGTCCATTTTTTTTCATCTGCAATGGCGAACAACTCCAAAACATCCGCCTGCTCGTCTTCAAAACGCAAGCCATCTCGAGCCATCAGGCGCTGAAAATGTTCCAAGTCAAAATCGTTTTTTAACTTTCTTTTTGACTCGATTGGTGTCACTTCTTCAATCAAGGTTGGAAAGACTTGGCTCAAAGAAACCGAGAGTGCTTCTCCCTCACTTGGAGCCTGCTTCATAGCAGAAACAGCTGTATCCCCAATCTTTTTCTCTAATAATCTGCTATAGACAGAATGACTTAGAAATTCCTGACTGGAAAGGGGAGAATGAAGCTGTAATTCATAGACCTCCCCCTTCTGATAAAGGGTCAACAAATCCAAAGCAGACAATACTTTAAAGGCTTGGAGCAAGGTCGGCATGCCAAAGTTTAAGTGGTTGAGGATATGGGAAAAGAGGTGTTCCTTTTGTCCACCATCCCAAAAGGTAATGGCGTATAGATAGAGGCTCAGTGCCTCCTGACCGATAATCGGGAGGTAGCACTGCACCAGAGAAGAGGTATCTTGCGACACCCGATTATTCTTTAGAAAAGAAAAACGGTCATTTGGCTTCATCTATTTTTCCTTTTTCTTTTTTGAGGACTGGGTGATCTGCTGGAGCAGACTCTCCAACTCACTCACATCCTTAAAACTACGGTAAACACTGGCAAAACGAACATAGGTAATCTCATCAAGCTCCGCCAATTCTTCCATGACTAAAGATCCAATATATTCACTTTGGATCTCATTCTCACTGCGACTACGGAGTTTTTGCTCGATGCGATTGACCACCATATTTATTTCATCACTTGACACAGGANGCTTCTGGGCTGATCGGATAATCCCATTAAAGATTTTATCTCGCGAAAACTGTTCTCGCGTACCGTCTTTTTTGACGACAACCAGCGTTCTTTCTTCTACTCGTTCATAGGTTGTAAAACGATGCTGACACTCGTCGCACTCACGTCTTCGACGGATGGTATTTCCTTCTTCGGCTTGTCGACTATCAACAACACTAGACTTGATAGCCCCACATTTTGGACAACGCATGCATTTCCCTCCTTGTCGTTTTCTTTTCATTATACCATTTTTTGAGCAATTCCCAAAACAATTCTTATTTTTACTTGACAAGTTTTTTGTTTTATTGTATTATTTGATTAGAACAATAAAGGCAAAGAAAGGAGACTATGATGTCCTGGTCATTTGATAATACAAAACCCATTTATTTACAGATTATAGAAAAAATTAAACTACAGATTGTTTCCCATAAACTGGAACCCAACCAACAGCTCCCTACCGTGAGAGATTTGGCGAGCGAGGCTGGGGTCAATCCCAATACCATTCAGCGCGCTTTGTCTGACCTTGAACGTGAAGGTTTCGTTTATAGCAAGCGAACAACTGGTCGTTTTGTCACCGAGGATTTGGACCTCATCGTTCAGTCCCGCAAACAACTTTCCGAGGAGCAACTGCAACACTTCGTCTCTTGCATGCTTCAATTTGGCTACAAAAAAGAAGAACTGCCAAATGTATTAAGCGACTACATCAAAGGAGTTTAAGACTATGACACTACTAGTACTTGAAAATGTATCAAAATCATATGGAGCAACTGCGGCACTTGACAATATCTCACTAGAGATCTCAGCTGGAAAGATTGTCGGTCTCCTTGGACCAAACGGATCCGGGAAAACAACCTTAATCAAACTGATCAATGGTCTTCTTCAGCCAGACAAAGGACGTGTCCTCATTAACGAACAGGACCCAAGTCCTGCTACCAAGGCGATCGTCTCTTATCTACCAGATACGACTTATCTCAATGAGCAAATGAAGGTTAAAGAAGCCCTGACTTACTTTAAAACCTTCTATCAGGATTTTAATCTTGAACGCGCCCAACATCTGCTTGTAGATCTTGGCATTGATGAAAATAGTCGCTTAAAGAAATTATCAAAAGGAAACAAAGAAAAGGTCCAACTGATTTTGGTTATGAGCCGCGATGCCCGTCTCTACGTTCTAGACGAACCCATTGGTGGGGTAGATCCAGCAGCCCGTGATTATATCCTCAATACCATCATCAACAACTATTCCCCAACTTCTACGGTGCTGATTTCAACCCACTTGATTTCAGATATTGAGCCAATCTTGGATGAGATTATCTTCCTCAAAGACGGAAAAGTCGTCCGCCAAGGAAATGTTGATGATATTCGTTACGAGTCAGGTGAATCAATTGACCAGCTCTTCCGCCAGGAATTTAAAGCCTAAGCAAAGGAGATTATTATGTTTTGGAATTTAGTTCGCTACGAATTTAAAAATGTCAATAAATGGTATCTGGCACTCTACGGAGCTGTGCTTGCAATTTCAGTTTTGATTGGAGCTTTTCTTGGTAGCCTTAGCCAGAGTTACAATTCTAACAATGCTGTTTATTTCATCTTCTTTTTGGTACTAGTCTTTGGAGGACTCAGCGTCACTCTTTGGATTGCAACAATCTTTTTAATCATCCGAAGATTCAAGGGGAGTGTTTATGACCGCCAAGGGTATTTGACCCTGACCCTACCTGTCTCTGAGCACCAAATCATCATCGCAAAACTCTTAGGTGGTCTTGTCTGGTCCATCTTAAGCTATATCGTCTTTATCTTGAGTGTATTGATTATCTTCTTCTTAACACCAATAGAAAAAGACTTCACTGTTCTCTATAACTTCATTTCCCCTTACCTCAGCTACGGCTGGCTATATGCCCTATCACTATTTGTCGGTTCGATCACATGGATTTTATCCATTTACCTCTCCATCTCAATCGGGCAACTCTTTAACGAGTATCGAACAGCTATGGGAATTCTAGCCTATATCGTCATTGCCATCGTCATTGGTTATGTTTCTCTCTTTTTCCGAATTGAAAATAACTTTAACATGATGATTGGTACAGAAATCTTACGCGATCTCTTTTTATCGGCTATCTACTATCTCGGAACCTACTATATCTTGAAAAACAAGGTTAATTTGCAATAAAAAATGCCCAGCTAGAAAGCTGGGTTTTTCTTTAACTCAATATCAAACTGGCTACAATAGGGCTAACAAAAACATAGAGAATACCGGTGACACCGATTGCCAAGCCACCCATGGCTCCTGCTACAGAACCGTACTGAAAAGCCGTTCCCGTTCCAACTGCGTGGCCTGTTCCTCCAAGGGAGAGTCCGACAGCCACTGGATCATCAATCTTCAACCACTTCAAAAGGGTTGGTCCGATCACACTGGTTAAAATCCCAGTTGCCACTACGACGACCAAGGTCACAGTCGTCAAACCCTGCAATTTTTCTGTAATCCCCACTGCCATAGCAGTTGTTACTGACTTAGGAAAGAGAGAAATGGCTAGGAAAAAGTCCATGCCAAATATTTTCGCCACTATGGCAGTGAAGCTAGTATTGACAACTACTGCTAGCAGACTACCAAAGAGAATACTCCGAGCATGGTGCTTCATCAAGTGAAAACTCTTATAAAGTGGAATTCCTAGAGCCACGGTCGATGGGACAATCAAGTTGTTCAGATAAACACCACCTTGGTAGTAATCTTGGTAAGAAATACCCGTCACCTTAAGGAAAATAATAATAAAAATAGCCGACAAAAGCAAAGGTGTTGTCAAAGGATGGGGAAAACGTCTGTAAATCAACATCCCCACTAGATAAGCTAGGATAGATAATGCAATCCCAAACAGAGGATTGGATACAAATTCACTCATTTGGCATCTCCTTTCTCATAATCTCCCTCAAACCGTCTCTTGATGAACTGAACCACTAGGGCTATGAGGATAATATTGATGACAGCCGCAAAAAAGACAATCAAGACAATGGGCAAGAGATAGGGAGCAATCACATCGAACTTTTCCATGATTCCCACTGCTGGCGGCAAAAAGAGAATGGTCATATTGGCCAGCAAGAAATTTCCGACCATGTTGACATGCCTGGTCCTTAGCCACTTGAACTGCAGGGCTAGAAAGAGAATAATCAAACCGATAATACTGCCTGGGATGGGCAGATGAAAGAAACTGGAGATTCCCTCACCGATTAGAGAAATCACAAAGAGAATCATTAATTGAACATATAATTTCATCCTAAACTCCATGAAATAAACTTCTTGCATACCAGTTTACTCTTTTTTCAGAAAATTTCAAGGAAATATTGAAATTCTTCTTTCTTGCAAGGATTAGCTAAAAGTAGTATAATAATTGCATGCGCAATCATCTTGTGTTAGAGAGACCGTCAGTAATGATTTTGTGATTTTTACATTAAAAAGAAAGGAGAAAGCAATGACCTACTTAGAAAAATGGTTTGACTACAACCGCCGTCAAAAGGAAATGGAAGCCTTGTTGGAAGAAACTATTGCCCAGCAGAGTGAACAAAGGCTGAACTTGAAAGAGTTTTACCTGCTCTACTATCTGAATCTAGCCCAAGAAAAATCTCTACGACAAATTGACCTGCCAGATAAGCTCCATCTCAGCCCAAGCGCTGTTTCTCGAATGGTGGCTAGGTTAGAAGAGAAAAACTGTGGCTTGCTTAGTCGCAGATGTTGCGACCAGGATAGACGGGCTAGTTTTATCTGCCTGACTGACGAGGGACAAACAACTCTGGCTTATCTACAAAAAGCTGTCGAAGAAAGATTGGAAACCAGTCTTGATTTCTTGCCTTAATGAGTATTTTTTTAAAAAAGTTGCGTGCGCAATCATTTTTCTTGACATTCCTCTTTTCAAGGAGTACAATAAAGTCAAGATCGAACAAAGGAGTTTAATATGATCGAAATTACCTATCTAGACACCAGCAAACAAGAGAGAACCATGACGTTCGAGTCTTACCAAGACTTTGAACGTTCTCAACAAGCTTGCCTTATCGGTGTCGCAGACTATTACCCAGTTCAAAAATTGACCTATAATGGTCATGATTTGGATTACCATGGGACTTATGGAGATGTCTTCTTCTATCTCATGAAACAAGATTTAAGCCAATATAATTAAAAAGGAGAAATACAATGGCAAAAGCAATTACAGATGCAACATTTGAACAAGAAACAAAAGACGGTTTGGTCTTGGTAGACTTCTGGGCAACTTGGTGTGGTCCATGTCGTATGCAAGGTCCAATCTTGGACAAATTGTCTGAAGAACTTTCAGAAGATATCTTGAAAATCGTTAAAATGGACGTTGATGAAAATCCAAACACAGCTCGTGCCTTTGGAATCATGTCTATCCCAACCCTTCTCTTCAAAAAAGACGGCCAAGTGGTGAAACAGGTTGCAGGTGTTCATACTGCAGAACAAATCAAGGCCATCGTTGCTGAATTGAGCTAATCACACGAGAGACCAAGTACTTTATTTGGTCTCTTTTTTCTTGCCCTTTGCCATTTTTCAAAAAATATGCTAGACTGTAGGTAGAATATTACGATGTTTGGGACATGCCATCGCTAAAAAAAACCTCTACTTGGTATTTTTTAGCTCCCCTCAAGGGAGCTTTTTGCGTGCTCTGAACATTTCCCATTTTGGAAGGAGTACTATGAAACGTCAATCAGCCTTGGTCGTCTTTAGCGGCGGTCAAGATTCCACAACCTGCCTCTTTTGGGCTAAAGAACACTATAAAACAGTTGAAGCCGTCACCTTTGCCTACGGCCAACGCCATCATCTCGAAATTCAAGTTGCTGAAGAAATCGCTAAGGAACAAGGTATTCGTCATCATATCCTCGATATGTCTCTGCTAGGGCAAATCACTGAAAATGCCCTGACCTCTGATCTGGAAATCGAGCAAAAAGAGGGAGAGGTTCCCAATACTTTCGTTGATGGTCGCAACCACCTCTTTTTGTCCTTTGCGGCTGTTCTTGCAAAGCAACGTGGCATTAAAGATATCGTGACAGGTGTCTGCGAGACAGACTTCTCAGGCTATCCTGACTGTCGAGATGCCTTTGTCAAATCCCTCAATGTTACGCTCAAGCTTGCTATGGATTACGACTTTGTTATCCAAACACCCCTCATGTGGCTAGACAAGGCTGAGACTTGGGAATTAGCCGACCAACTCGGTGCCTTTGACTACGTTCTTGAAAAAACCTTGACCTGCTACAATGGGATTATCGGAAGTGGCTGCGGTGATTGTCCAGCCTGTCACTTACGCCAGCATGGCCTTGATGTTTATCTCTCACAGAAAGGAGAGGGCTAATGTTTTTTGCACCCAAAGAAATCAAACAGGAAACTGGGGAGTCTCTTGTCTACAATCCTCACAGAACCTTGGTATCAAAAGAATTTACCTTTGACGCTGCCCACCACCTCTTTCACTATGAAGGAAAATGCAAGTCCCTGCACGGCCACACTTATCATTTACAAATCGCTGTCAGTGGATTTTTGGATGAACGGGGCATGACCTACGATTTTGGAGACATCAAAGCTATCTACAAGGACTTCTTAGAACCCCATTTGGATCATCGCTATCTCAATGAAACCCTGCCTTATATGAACACAACTGCTGAAAATATGGTTTACTGGATTTTTCAAACCATGAGTCAAGAGTTGCCAGACGAGCGCGGTCTCCGTATGGAATACGTTCGCCTCTATGAAACTCCGACTGCCTTTGCAGAGTTTAGACGGGAGTGGTTAGATGACTAGGGAACGTGTCCTCAAACTACCAGTTCTGGAAATTTTTGGCCCTACCTTTCAAGGTGAAGGTCGTGCTATCGGGCAGAAAACCATGTTTGTCCGCACTGCTGGTTGCGACTACCACTGCGACTGGTGCGACTCTGCCTTTACTTGGGATGGTTCTGAAAAACCTACTCGTATGACAGCTGACGAGGTCATTGCTGCCTTGGATAAACTAGGAGGCTACGATTACGTTACCCTATCTGGGGGAAATCCTGCTATCCTAGCAGCCAACATGGCTGAACTGGTCACTAAGCTCAAGGAACGTGGTGTCACTCTGGCTGTTGAGACCCAAGGCTCCCGCTGGCAAAATTGGTTAAAAGATATTGATCAGGTCACTCTGAGTCCCAAACCTCCTTCATCCAAGATGGAAGTCAACTTCGAGACCTTGGACTTTATCGTTTCCCAACTAGATCCAGACAAGGTCACCTTTAAAATCCCTGTCTTTGACGATGCCGATTTGGCCTTTGCCAAAGGGATTCAAGAACGCTACCAACCAGATGTTCTCTTCTTATCAGCAGGAAATCCTGAGCCCAAGGCTACAGGCAATATTGTCCAAGACCAACTAGACCGCCTCAAAGAACTCTGGGAACGCGTCGCTGCTGACGATAGCTGGGGCAATGTCCGCGTCCTTCCTCAACTTCATACCCTCCTCTACGATAACCAACGTGGGGTTTAAATTAGAAAGAAAAAATCATGTCACAACAAGAAGAAATGAAAAACCTAAGCCTACTAGGCAACAAAGAAACCAACTACATCTTTGACTATCAACCAGATATCCTCGAATCTTTTGACAATCGTCATGTGGAAAATGACTATTTCATCAAATTCAACTGTCCTGAATTTACCTCGCTGTGCCCTATCACTGCTCAACCAGACTTTGCGACGATTTATATTTCCTACATTCCTGACAAGCTCTGTGTCGAGTCAAAATCCCTCAAACTCTACCTCTTTAGCTATCGAAATCATGGAGATTTTCATGAAAACTGTATCAACACCATCGGGAAAGACTTGATCAACTTGCTAGACCCTCGCTATTTGGAGGTATGGGGAAAATTCACTCCGCGCGGGGGCATTTCAATCGACCCCTACTACAACTACGGTAGATCTGGAACCAAGTATGAAGGCTTAGCAGAACAACGCCTCTTCCAACACGACCTTTACCCAGAGAAAATTGACAACCGTTAAACTCATACTCAATGAAAATCAAAGAGCAAACTAGGAAGCTAGCCGCAGGTTGCTCAAAGCACTGCTTTGAGGTTATAGATAAGACTGAAGAAGTCAGCTCAAAACAGTGTTTTGAGGTTGCAGATAGAACTGACGAAGTCAGTCACATATATAATCAAAGGCGAAGCTGACGTGGTTTGAAGAGATTTTCGAAGAGTATCATACGAAAAAGCCCTGTTCCTCAAAACGAGGAGCAAGGCTTTTTGAGTTTCAATTATTCTTCTGTTCCAAGAAAGTTTTTCGCAACAAGGGCTGCAAGAATACCACCAACGATTGGGGCAAGGATGAAAATCCATACTTGTTGAAGGGCTGCGCCACCTACCAAGACAGCAGGAGCCAAGCTACGAGCTGGGTTTACTGAAAGTCCAGTGATGTTCAATCCCACAAGGATCAAGGCTGTCAATGACAAACCGATTACCAAACCAGCGATTGCGCCATTACCTTTGCTTGCTGAAGTGACAGTCATGATAACTAGGACAAACAAGAAGGTTGCGATGACTTCAAACAAGAATCCACCAAAGACAGTGACACCGTTTGCCAAGGCATTTTCGCCAAGACTAGCAGTCGACATACCTGAGTTAGACAAGAGGAAGAATACTGCAGCTGACGCAAGGAAAGCTCCAACCACTTGTCCAAGGATGTAATTTACAAGCTCAGAAGATGACAAACGTTTGTTTACAAACATAGCGATTGAAACCGCTGGGTTCAAGTGAGCACCTGAAACAGTTCCGATTGAGTAAGCTGCAACTACGATTGCCAAACCAAAAGCAAGAGCAATCCCAAGGTGCCCAACACCTTCAACACCATTTCCAAAAACAACAGCTCCTGTTCCGATGAACACAAGCATAAATGTACCGATTAATTCAGCAACAAATTTTTTCATGATAAGTCTCCTTTTTTTCGAACTATGTATTAGTCTATCAAAAGAAGGAAAGGGTTTCAAGAAAATTGACTGGAAATTTCAGGTTAGAATTCTGTAAAAACGGTAGTGATTTTTTGAAACATTTTTTTCAAAGGTGTATACTAATAGCGTAGTTTTGATAGGGATTACAAAACCCATTATAAAAGCTCATTTGTAAACCTTTGCTGTTCTTTTATGAACGTTTGAATGGTATCGTAAATACCAAGGAGGAATCATATGTCTAAAGTTGCTATTGTCACAGGTGCAGGTCAAGGAATCGGTTTTGCAATTGCGAAACGATTGGTTCAAGATGGCTTTAAGGTAGGAGTCTTAGACTACAATCCCGAAACAGCCGAAAAGGCTGTTACCGAATTATCAGCTGAAAATGCCTTTGCTGTCGTAGCTGATGTTTCGAAACAGGCAGAAGTTGCCCAAGCATTTCAAAAAGTTGTTGACCATTTTGGTGATTTGAATGTTGTCGTAAATAACGCTGGTGTTGCTCCAACTACTCCTCTTAATACAATTACTGAGGAACAATTTACACGTACTTTCGGTATCAACGTTGGTGGTGTCATTTGGGGTTCACAAGCTGCACAAGCGCAATTTAAAGCGCTTGGCCACGGAGGTAAAATTATCAACGCAACCTCTCAAGCCGGTGTAGTCGGTAATCCAAATCTAACTGTTTATGGTGGAACCAAATTTGCTGTTCGCGGAATTACGCAAACATTAGCACGTGATTTAGCAGACTCAGGCATAACTGTTAACGCCTACGCACCAGGTATTGTTAAAACACCAATGATGTACGATATCGCTCATGAAGTTGGTAAAAATGCAGGAAAAGATGACGAGTGGGGTATGCAGACATTTGCAAAAGATATTACCCTAAAACGCCTATCTGAACCAGAAGATGTGGCTGCTGCTGTCAGCTTCCTCGCAGGACCAGATTCAAACTACATTACAGGACAAACCATTATCGTCGATGGTGGTATGCAATTCCATTAAGATACAGGAAAAGAGGTTGAAAAATGATTCAACCTCTTTTATTAGTTTTCATTATCAGGTAGGAGTATATTTTCTCAGTACCTCTACATTTCTAGTAACTTATCAAAAAGCCATCCGAAGATGACTTTGAATAGGAATATTTGGAAAAATTGGAAAGGAACATGGCATATTTAAAGCACTATTTTTTCTTTTTCGGAGTTAAATCTTCAAAAGATGTACTATTTTTACTAATAGTCTCGCTAATGGCTTTTTGTCCTAAACCATTAATTGAACTATCCATTTGAGCTGCTAAAGTCGTTACAGCTGTCTTATTTGTCATAGCAAGAACTCCTATCTCCTCATCGTACTTATCTACAATACCTTTTCTACCTGATTTTATAGGAGGAGCACAAAATGCTTTGATAGCTGCTCTTTCTAATGTTTTTTTGATTTCTCGTCTGGCTGATTCTGACATGGGTCCAATCAAATCATCTATGACTAAATCCACTAGCATTTTTTCTGCTCCCTTTCTAACTCGTATAGATTTCTTCTTTGACTATAACTCTCTTCTAACTCTTTTTCTAAGCGAGAGCGCTCTTTTCGATACTGAGTCTGCAACTCTTCATCTTTTGCTTCTATTTTAGCATATTGACGAAAATACTCACTCCTGGTCTCAACTGCATAAGATTCCAATAACATCAGAAATTGGTGGTGTTCCCCATCATCTCCAGAATTCTGTCTACCAAAATCATAAGCGATGTTCTCAAACTCCTCATATAGTCTGGTCAACTGAGAGCGATTATCATCCAAATTTTCATATGATTCTTCTATTTTCTTCTTAGCAGTTCTATAGTCATCCTCCAAAGACCAAAGACCATCTTCTTGCTTTTTTATTTTAATTTGAATTTCTTCTAGTTTGTCCATTGATTAATATCCCTTGCCAAGCTTTCATCTCCTTCAACTGCTTGTTCAACACCCTTCTGAATATTCGTTTCCAGATCCGTAAAGGCTTTTACAATCTCAGCTGATTTACTTACTTTTTTATCAAAATGTCTCTGAGTCTCCCCCACAATACTATCATACGTTACCCCAGCTTCTGCATAGACATCCTCTATCTCATCATAAGTTAATTCTGTGACGAACCACGGAACTTCCTTACTTTTAGCGTACAGTGTTTCAGCATCCGCAACTGCTTTTTTCGCCACTGCCTCAATCTCGCTGTGTCCGTTGCTGACACTCTCTGTCATTGCTGTCGCAACAGCTGTTGCTTGGATGCTATCCAAGAAAAACATCTCATGGCTATTTATACTACCATCTGATAAAAATTGAGTATTCAACTGCTTTAGAAGTCCGTTTTTGACACCTTGTAGTTTCTTCAGGGTCTCATAGTTCTTCTTTTCAAGTCCAGTCATCTTCTCTGGACTCTGTTTTTCCAAAATATCCTTGATTTGGTTAATTTGATCTTTATCACCCGTAATATCTGGATCAATACTGTGTCCACCGGAATTTTCAAGTAGATAATCTTCTCCCAAATATACACCCAAAAGAGGCATAGAGATATTGTTAAGAAAGTCATCTTGAGTACGGATTCGTACCACTTGACCTGTGAATGTTTTTTGTTTATTGATTATCTTCTCCCTTGCCGAATCCCAAGGAGTTAGGTAATCTATGATTCTATCTTTAGATTCGATAAGACCTTCTAAATAGAGAGGCGCTGAGTTATATACTACAGTACGGGGAGCGTTATACTCTAAGGCCACCCTCTGAGCGATGTTCCCTCCTAAAGAATGCCCGGTAAGAGTAATATTATCCCCATATCTCTGTCGAATCCTTTCATAAAATGTGAAAGCTTCATCATAATGATAACCGAACGCCATAATTATCCCACCGACATCTGTAGCGACATCCTTGGCTATGTCTGCATTAGGATTCGTTCCCGTATAGGCAATAATCACTTCTCCACTGTCCTTATCTAGAAAGGCTGTACCACTTGTTCCAGTGGAATCATCATGAAAATCATCTAGATATTGGAGGTTGGGAGGGAGAGGTTTACTTCTATCTACTGCATCAAGAAGTTGTTTTCTATCATCATGTCCAATTTCAGGTTGGTTAACCCGCACATTCTCAAATTCATAAGTCAGATTTGCTGCATCTAGAGTGGCAATACCACTGTTCACTGTATCCTTCTTACTCATACTTCTCTCCTAATTCGATACTCTCTCCTTAAAATAATAACCATCATTAAAATCAACAGTAATAGAATAGTAATAAAAGTCATCTAATCTCAAAGAACTACCAAATCCTAGCACTGTTTCAGCTTGTTGCTGTTTATTAAAATATTGGTTAATCGTTGTGTTTTTAATAATGTAATCTATATCAAAAGAACCATTGTTTCCGTTAAAATGTTTGTTTTTTAATGATAATTTGCTTAAAAATTCTTTATCTATACCAAGTTTTTGAAACAAGAAACCCTCAAACTTCCATATTTTTTTAGCGGTTTCTTCATCAGAAAAAATAAATTTGTTGTCTACATATTGAACACTTACTACCACTTCGTCGCTCTTTGGTGCATCATCCTTTGCTGGAATTTTAGCAAGGGTACCCGTTATTGTATGCGATGTTGCATCACCTTTCAGCTTAATTTCTGTAATATAATTATCGGGTCCATCACTTTTCTTTTTAAAATAGACCTGCTCAATCTCAAACCCTTCTGGAAATTGCTTAAACAAGTCAAAGAGATTTTCGGTTGGATAGACACGACTAACCTCAGAGACTTTGTTCTCAATCCATTCTCGGCTGTTCTTATTTTCTCCACATCCTGTTAGTCCTATCATTATCAATCCCCCTAAAAGTAATATTGTGAGAAACATGCGTTTTTTCATAACCTTCTCCTTATTTATGATATTCAACAAAATAGCTAACCGTAGTTCCCTTATAGTATACCATAAAAGCAATATTCCCTTGCATCTTGTTCAAATTCGTAAGTCAGATTAGAAGCATCTAAAGTTGGAATTCCACTATTCACAAATTTTTCATCTACCATTTTATTTCCTTTTAATTTGATACCGTTTCTCTAAATATATAAATACTATCGTAGCTGACAGTTACTGAATAATAGTAATAATCGTCGTTTCGGTATGAACTTCCAAAACCTAATGTTACTTGTTCATTTTCATCTTTTTTAAAATACTGATTGATAGTTTGATTCCGAACCAAATAATCAATATCAAATGCTCCATTATTGCCATTATAACTTTTGGATTTCATAGACATTGAAGATAAAAATGAATGATCAATCGTTAACTTTTGAAATAAAAATCCGTCAAAAGGCCATATTTCTTTCGCCTTCTCCTCATCAGAGAAGGTAAATTTCCTATCGATATAATCTACTTTTATTGTTTCTTCTGGCTTTTCAGTAATATCATCAGAAGCACGTGTTTTAGTTAGTAATCCAGAAATTGTTTGATTACTACTATCTCCTTGTAAAGTTATTTCGATGATATAGGTTCCACGTTTTATAAATACTTGATTTACTTTGAACCCTTCCGGAAATTGCTTAAACAAGTCAAACAGATTCTCGGTTGGATAGACTCGACTGACCTCAGAGACTTTGTTCTCAATCCATTCTCGACTGTTCTTATTTTCTCCACATCCTGTTATTCCTATCATTATTAATCCTACTAAAACTAACATTGCGAAAAACATACGTTTTTTCATAACCTTCTCCTTATTTATAATATTCCATAAAACAGCTGACCATAGTTCCCTTATAATATACCATAAAAGTAGCTTTTAAAACTGAATTCATTAAACTAGATAAAATTTCTTCCTTACTCCACACTGGTGTATAGTAAAAAATCAAATAAAAATCCTTTTCTACTTATCGTTCAAAAACATTAAAGTCTTTCAAATATTTATCCAAAACTGCTTTGGATAAACTGAATTCTTCCATCATACCTTTTACTAGCCAATCGTACAAAAAAATGAAGAGAATGGTATAATAGAGAGACACAATATACGTTATTGCTAAAGGAGACTAAAATGAGAAAAAAGTTTAGAGTTTATTTTTTAACTACTGCTACAATTTTAGCATTCGCCCTTATTGGCTGTTCATCAAATTCCTCAACTACGGCTACTAATCACTCTGAGGACTCACAAAGGACTGAATCCTCGACCTATCATAAGAAAGATGTAACTGGCCCTGCCGCTTCATTTGACTGGAATGCCAAAGTTGAACCTACCAACTATGAGAGAACCTTTGTTGAAACCAACAGTGGCAGTCAATTTAATAAAACTTTAGATCGCACGAAAGAGGCGACTGAGAATCTTGAAAAAAAGAAAAAGGAAATTTCGGATCCTAAGGTTCAAACAGCTCTCAAATTAGTGGATGCCGTCTTTGTTAATCAAGAGAATTTCGACCTAGTTGTGAAATCAGCGGGTGCTAGCAATCAAGAAGAGTTATTTGATAAGATTTGGAACGAATATTTAGCCCCTGAGTTAACTAAAATCCGTCCGAATTTTTCAAATGATACCATCTTTGAGTATAAGGGAGAAAAATATCCTCTGAAAATTTATGCACCAATGTTTTTCAAGGTCAACACCAATGCATTAGGAAAAGCAGGTGCCTATACTCTTGAAGATTACAAGGTAGAGGGCGACTTGGTTTATTTGAAATTTATGTCTCCAGCTGTAGATACTTACCAATATGAAGTCAAAGCATCCTATCACACAGACCGTCTCGAATTCTTTCAAGGACTGGTAGAAGAACAACAAAAGGTTCTTGAAACAGACTATGCTAAAGCTCTAAATATTCGATTTGTTTATCAATTAGCGGCGCTTGATTTTAAAGCGAATAACTATGTCGATTTAGAGGGAATGGATTATCTTGATCGCAACACTCATTACCTCGCCATAAAAGTGGATAATAATGGAGAAGCTAGCCTTGATAATGAAAATCTCGCCAACCTTTTACAAATTAGCATGAAGGCTTCAAATGAAGCCAATAAAGGAAAATTTGAATAAATCTTTAAAGCATGAAAAAATCACCTAAAACAGGTGATTTTTGTGTATTCATCTTATCATAAACCGTCTTAAATCCGACACTGGATACCCTTACTCTCCCAACTGGGCACTGTAGGCGATGATCTGATCAACTGTGTCAGACAAGAATTGGATGGTATCACGAAGTGGTTTGTCTGTTGAAATATCAGCACCTATAATCATGGCTGACTCAAGTGGTGTCTTGCTACCACCTAATTTGAGGAGATTGAGCCAATCTTCAGCTCCATTCTCAGAGTTTTTAAGATGGAGGTAACCAGCAGTCGAAATAACTAGTCCCGCTGAGTAGGTATAGCTATACAAGCCCATGTAGTAGTGAGCTTGGCGCATCCAGGTCAGAGCTGCATCATCATCAATCTCAATAGCATCTCCCCAGAAATCCGTCAAGACTTCCTTCATAATGCTGTTGAGCTTGCTTGCTCCAAAGGTCTCCCCTTCTTCAATCAGTGTATAAACCTTACGCTGGAAGGCTGCTTCCAAGAGGTGGGTGATAAAATTATGGAAGTAGGTATCTGTCAAGCGGTGGGCAAGGGCAAAGCGTTTTTGACGTGGGTCATCAGACTGGTGCTCCAAGTAGTCACTTAACAGCAACTCATTGAAGGTTGATGGCGCTTCGACATAGTAGGTCGACATGTGGGCGTTGAAGTAGCTTTGATGATTGTCAGAAAAGATGAATTGACCAGAATGCCCGATTTCATGAATCAAGGTATAGACATCGCTCAAACGGCCTGTCCAGCTCATGAGGACATAAGGGTGCACGCGATATGGATCCGCTGCATAACCACCAGAATCCTTGCCACTATTGGCAGCAAAGTCCACCCAGCGTTCTTCTTGATAGCGAGCAACTTCCTGACAATATTCTTGTCCCAAAGGTTCTACTGACTTCATGACCAAATCATAGGCGTCATCAATAGTCACTTCAGGATTAAGGGCGCTGTCCAAGTCCAATTTCCAGTCTGCAAAGGTCATCTTTTCAAGACCATTGACCTTGGCAACATGCTTGAGGTATCTCTGAGCAACTGGTGCAAAGTCCTTCATGATGAGGTCAATCTGACGGTCAAACATGGCACGGTCCACTTCTTGCTCAGCTAGAAGATAATCAAAAACCGAGTCGTAGCCCTTCATATCTGCCAACAGTTTTTCAGACTTGACCTGAGCTAAGTAGGCTGCCGCAGCCGTATTTTGGTGCTTACGAAGTCCCTCTGAGAAGGAACGGAAAGATTTCTCACGAACTTCAGCGTCCTCGTGGTTTTGGTAGAAATTCTCATAGGTAACAAAGCTGTTTTTATAGGTCTTGCCATTGACTTCAAAGTCAGCCATTTCAAAGTCCCCAGCTCGCATCTTAGTATAAATATCCTGTGGACTGTAGAAAACTTCACCCAGATTTGTCAAAGCCTTCTCCACATCAGCCCCTAGATAGTGGGCTTTTTTGATTTTAGCCTGACGAATGGCTGCCGTCAAATGTGGCAATTCACCCAAACGGTCCAAGACTTCCTCGTCTGCAACCACCAAGGCGTCATCAAAGAAGGTCAAGCCTACGCTGGCATCTGTTTCAAATTCCATCCCAGCTTGGGCGATATTGGCGAATTCTTCATTGCTATAGTCTGTCGTCTGAGGCATAAAGGCGTAATTGCCGATATGGCTCATCTGGATATAGACTTGCTCCAATTCCGCAAAGGCCTTCTCAAAATCCTCAAAAGTGTGAAGATTACCCTTGTAATCACAGCTAAATTGGTTGATGTCTTCGCGAGTCTTTTCGATTGCTCGCAAGAAATCCTCACGGTCTTGGTATAGGGCTGTTAAGTCCCAAAGTTCCTTTTCTGGAAATTCTGAACGGTGTTTTTGTTCCATCTTCTTCCTCTTATTTTTCTAATTCTACTAAAACACTAAGGGCTGATAAGGCATAAAGCGGGGCTGTTTCTGCTCGTAGGATACGAGGGCCAAGACCTGCCAAAATGGCTCCTTTAGCTTCAAAACTTTCAATTTCTGCTGGTGAGAGACCACCTTCCGGACCAAAGATAAAGAGCAATTTGGCTCCCTTTTCAAGACCAGCAACTACTTGTAAGAGCGCAGCGGTTTCTCCTTCTTTTGCTGATTCTTCATAGGCCACTACGATAGAGTCAAACTGGTCCAACTGGGCTAGAAAATCTGCTTTTTTCTCAAAAAGCTGGATACCTGGAACGATATTACGCTTGCTTTGTTCGGCTGCTCCAAGGGCAATTTTTTCTAGTTTTTCGGCTTTCTTGCCCAACTTCTTACCGTCCCACTTGGCGACTGACCAATCGGCAGGAAAGGCCCAGATTTGGCTAGCACCTAGTTCTGTTACTTTCTGAGTAATAAACTCCAGCTTGTCTCCCTTGGGAAATCCAGATGCGATAGTCACCTGGACTGGTAGTTCCACATTGTCAGTTAATTCTTGGACCAACTCAAACTGACGATTTTCCACATCTATCACGCGCGCCAAGCGCTTGATGCCATCATCAAAGACTAAGGTCACCTCATCCTCTTCTTTCAGGCGCATGACCTGAAACATATGCTTGCTAGTTTCCTTGTCCTTAATGGTGACAGGAGAGACTGCACTACCCTTGACAAAATACTGCTGCATGCTAGCCTCCAATCACACCTGAAATATCCTTGGTTTTCTTAAAGACACAGGCATTCCATTCCCCTTGAATCATGTGGGTTTCAAGGAAAAATCCAGCTGACTCAGCCGACTCGCGCACCATGTCCCACTTGTCCTTGATAATGCCACTCATGATCAGGTAGCCTTCGTCCTTGACCAAACGATAAGCATCCTCTGTCAGATGGATGAGAATATCCGCCAAGATATTAGCCACGATGACATCTGCCTCAATTTCCACACCCTTAAGCAAATCTCCTGCCGCTACATGGATATTTTCCATACCAGGGTTGAGCTCAATATTTTCCTGAGCAACACGAACTGCCACATCATCTAGGTCGTAAGCAAAAATTTCCTTGGCACCCAGTAGAGAGCTGGCAATAGAAAGGACACCCGATCCAGTACCCACATCTAGCACCGTTTCGCCACCACGAAGAACCTGCTCCAAGGCAAAGAGGCTCATCTTGGTCGTTGGATGCGTTCCAGTCCCAAAAGCCATGCCTGGATCCAGCTTGATAATCTTTTCTCCCGCAGTCGCCTCATAGTCCGTCCAGGACGGCACGATGGTCAAGTCATGAGTAATGCGAGCTAGTTCATAGTATTTCTTCCAGTTGTCAGCCCAGTCTTCCTCAGCCAAGGCAGTCGTGCCCATCTTGACTTCTCCTAAGTCCATAAAGTCCGTCAATTCTGCTAAGCGAGCCTTCAAGTCCATTTCAACCGTTACCACATCAACCGTATCAGGGTAGTAGGCTATCACTATGATTTCTTCTTGTTGCTCAACCTCTGGGAAAATCTCACCAAAACGGTCGACATTCCCCACATAGTCCATACTGTCTTCAATCGCAATACCTTGCGCTCCCAGCTCAATCAGGAGGTTGGAAACCAATTCCTCTCCCTCACGATTGACTGTAACTTTTAACTCTTGCCATGTTTCCATCATTAAGATACCAAGCCCGTAAAACACAAAGCCAAAATAGGAAACTCTCTGAAGACGCTTGTATCTAAGAGAAGTTTATCTTTTTTGCACAGTGTTTAGGGCGGGTTCAGTTTAGAAATGTAACCGAACCATCCTTTCTATTTATCAATCATTTTATTCATGTAAACCATATCCATACCTTCTTTTTCAGGCTCGATATGGGTTTGACGGTAGCCATTTTTCTCATAAAAGGCAACCATCCCCGCATCCTGTAATACCGTACACAAATCCCACTGTTTAATCGTTGGAAATTCCTTTTCCAGCAATCTCAATCCCTCAGAACCATAACCTTTTCCTTGATACTGGGGCAAAATCGCTGCCGTTCCCAACCAAGCTTCCGTCAATTCCTCATTGGTCTGAACTCGTAAAAATCCGATATTTTCGTCCTTTTCTTTCACAAAGTAGTAATAGCTATTGGGACGCTCAACCAATTTCCACTTGATTCGTTCACGATCCTCTAGATAGGGATCATACTCATCTTGGTATTTCTCATAGACTGCCTTAAAACTGGCTCTTTGAATAGAAATGATGGTTTCTAAATCTTCTGCTACTGCTCGTTCTAGTCTAATCATAGTTACTCTCCATATAATCCCTCACTCTATCCTGCAACTGGGGTACAACCCTATCTGAGCCAAGAAACTCCTCAATACTCATCATTTTATAGCCTTGTCCTTCATCACCAAAAACGATACTATCAAACTGTTCCTGCCTTAACTTGCCAACTAGAAAGATGGATTCCTTCCCCTCAAAAAGCATACTTGGGTAAACCTTACTCCAAAGCAGACAATCCTCAGTCAGATGAATTCCTAGTTCTTCGTAAACTTCACGCGCCGCGCACTCAAAAGGACTTTCATCACCCTCTCGTCCGCCACCTGGCAATTCCCATGTATTAGGGTATGGAATGTTTGATTTGTCATCACGCAAGATAGTTAAAATCCTATCCTCACAAAAGAGGGCAATTTTGCAACCTGTAAAATCAGAAATTTCTATTTCCATATCAAACTCCTTCAGCTATTTTCTTTTCCAACTCTGCTAACCAGCTTTCATAATAACGTTTCTCATCTCGCACTAAGCGGCTAGTTCCCATGTTTTGTCTAGCAATTTTTATAGCCTTGTCAGTCTGCTCCATATCTTTCTTTACCAGAAATTGATACCAGGCTTGCATGATCTGCATATCTGCCATTTTTAGAGACAAAAAGGATTTAACGCTTCGAATACTTGCATATTGCTCCGCTTTCTCATGATCTCCTTCAAGCAAGGCAATTTGAAGAAGGTATAATTGAGAAAGAGTTTGAGACATCGGATTATCAGTTCTATCTAATAAAGACTGAAAGTGTTTTTTGGCAGCATCTATCTGATTATCGAATATGAAAACCAGTCCCTGAAAAATTAGAATGCTTTCTGCAAAACTCCCTTTCGCATCCTCAGCAACAGGAATGATAAAGTCTTTCAAATCATATTCTTGAGGAGCTAGTAAGGTCTGGGCAGAATGCCTCAATACCATATAGGCGTACTTGGTATTTTCAGGGTGGTGTAGCAATTCCCAGATTTTTGCTCCATCGGTAATCCCAACTGGCTTAGCATTGATGAGAAGAAAAGATAGATTTAGACAAATCCAAGTAGCCGCAAAATACCAGTTAGCTGTCAAAAAACCATACAATATCGCCAATAAAATCAAGCCAAGATGAACCATCAAGCCACCTGCAAGCATCAGGATGATTCTTTGGTCGCTTTCATCTTCTTTCAATCCAATATACTGAGCACCAACATTTTTCAGAACGGCAGTTCGGCTAAGAGAAAACTTGCCTGACTTTTTGGTCAGAAGAAAATTCCCTAATCCAAAAGCCACCAGTCGATAGCCTGTCAGGTAACCGCAAAATGCGTGTCCCAGCTCATGAAGGATAAATATCAGATAGATGCTGAAGAAAGTAAATAGGTAACCTGGAACAAAGACAAACGAAAAGTCTAACTCTATAAAGGCAATTGTCCCAAAAGCAAATCCTAGCATCAAAAAAACGAAGGACAGACCAGAGATAAAAGACAAACCTATTTTCTTCATATACTTCCTCGCTAGTTTCTAATACCTCGGATAAGGATAAAATTCTCCTTCTTCCAAGCCGACTTTTCCTTCTTCAAAGACTTCTTGGTTCCATTCCATGACGAACTCTTCTGCTTCTGGGTCTTCCAAAAAGTCCATAAGCGCATCCAGCCCAACCTCTGCAGTGTCTTTGAGGAATAGCGCAAAATAAGCTAGAAACTCACGAGAAAAACCTTTTTTAGGTAGGTAAGGGATAACTGTCAAATAGTCTTCCTCATTGACTGTTGACTTGGCAGGATTGTAGAAAAGGACTGCTTCTTCAAAGAGGATATCGTCTGATGATACCTCTCCGTCCTCGTCCACCATCTCCACACCTGCAGCGTTTTGTGCTTCCAAAAGAAAACTCACTTCTACCGCATGGTTGCGCTTGTCCCAACTAATCTCAAAGTCAAAGGGAAAGTTCTTGTCCAATTCTTCCTCTAAAACATCTAAAAATCCGTATGTTGCCATTTTGTCCTCTTTCTATGCGACTCTTAAATCGCCCCGATTGCTCGGAAATATGCTAAAATAGATACTACCATCTTACCACATATACATCAGAAAATCCACGCTAGAAAGGACTGCTATGCCAGACAATCTCGCGCTTCGCATGCGCCCTAAAACCATCGATCAGGTCATTGGTCAGGAACATCTGGTCGGGCCTGGAAAAATTATCCGCCGCATGGTGGAAGCCAACCGCCTGTCCTCCATGATTCTTTATGGACCTCCGGGAATCGGCAAGACCAGTATTGCCTCTGCCATCGCAGGGACGACCAAGTATACCTTTCGAACTTTCAATGCGACAGTAGATAGTAAAAAAAGACTCCAAGAAATCGCGGAAGAGGCGAAATTCTCTGGTGGTCTCGTCCTATTACTAGACGAGATTCATAGACTAGATAAAACCAAGCAAGACTTCCTCTTACCTCTCTTGGAAAGTGGTCTGGTCATCATGATTGGCGCTACGACTGAAAATCCCTTCTTTTCTGTCACTCCTGCCATTCGTAGCCGTGTTCAGATTTTTGAATTAGAACCCTTGTCCAATCAAGACGTCAAAGAGGCGATTCAAATCGCTCTAACTGACCCTGAGCGTGGTTTTGACTTCCCAGTTGAGCTAGATGAGGATGCGCTGGATTTCATCGCAACCTCTACCAATGGAGACCTTCGTTCTGCCTTTAATTCACTAGATTTGGCTGTTCTCTCTACCCCTGAAAATGACAAGGGCATCCGCCATATCACACTGGATATCATGGAAAATAGCCTCCAGCGAAGCTATATTACTATGGACAAGGATGGAGACGGGCACTACGATGTCCTCTCTGCCCTGCAAAAATCCATCCGTGGCTCGGATGTGGATGCCAGTCTCCACTACGCAGCCCGCTTGATTGAAGCTGGGGATCTGCCTAGTCTAGCTCGTCGTTTGACTGTTATCGCTTATGAAGATATCGGCTTGGCCAATCCTGAAGCGCAGATTCATACCGTAACTGCTCTAGATGCTGCACAAAGGATTGGCTTCCCAGAAGCCCGCATTCTCATAGCTAATGTCGTCATTGATCTGGCCCTCTCTCCAAAATCCAACTCAGCCTATGTGGCGATGGACAAGGCCCTTGCTGACCTCAAAACATCAGGGCACTTGCCTATTCCGCGACACCTGCGTGATGGGCACTACAGTGGAAGCAAGGAACTGGGGAATGCCCAAGACTATCTCTATCCACACAACTACCCTGGAAATTGGGTCAAGCAAGACTATCTACCAGAAAAAATTCGTAATCATCACTATTTCCAAGCAGAAGATACTGGTAAATATGAACGGGCTTTGGCTCAAAGAAAGGAAGCTATCGACCGTTTGCGAAAAATCTGAAATCCTTTTCAAAAAATTGCACTTTCCTCTTGATTTTTTTTGAAAAAGTGGTATTATATAAACATAGAAACGCTGTGGTGTACGACTTCACACTTAAGTGTTGACCGACTATTTTTTGTATTATTAGGGAAACAAAAGTCTTCTAACAGCATGTAGGCCGTCTCACACGGAAACAGCTTCAGTTAGAGCGAGTTGCCCACCTGCTTAATTGCGCGGGTTCAATACAAACCGTGAAGTTTCGGCACCAATACAGCTTTTTTCTTTGCCTCCTTAGCTCAGCTGGCAGAGCAGCGGACTCTTAATCCGTGGGTCACAGGTTCGATCCCTGTAGGGGGCATCTAAATACAACAGGAAAAAGCCTTGNAAATCAAGGCTTTTTTTGCTTGTCTATAACTGATTTACCCCATCATTTGTCCCACATTTTAAATCTATCTTTTCTTTTTGAATCAAATTACATCTTTACAAATAGTGTAAAGCCAGTTACTTTTGCTTTGATTCCATACAATATTTTCATGTAGAGAAGACAAATTTTATCTTCTCTTTTTATTTTCAAAATAATAAAAACTGATTTTCTTTTCATAAATCAGACTGAAACTTCCAAATTTTCCATTTTGTTTATTGACATTTCCTCTAAAAAGGTGTATAATATTTTTATTATCAAACTATACTATATAGGGGGTATTGAAATGAAATTTTCTAATCGTTTACTGCTATTCCTTGCAGGAGTTGTTTTTGTCCTTTTAGGACTTTTCCTATTTACAAACCCAGTAGCTAATCTTGTTGCTTACAGCTGGTGGATTGCATTTGGTTTACTGGTTTCTTCTATAGCAGCTATTTTAGGCTATTTCTCTGTACCAAAAGAGCTTCGCTCACCAGCTCATCTTTTCCAAGGGATTGTTAATCTTCTCTTAGCTCTTTACCTCGTTGCCTATGGCTTTGTGACGCTGCCAGTTGTCATTCCAACTATTTTAGGAATTTGGTTAATTGTAGAAGCCATTATAGTTTTCTTTAAAGGCAATCGTCTGGGATTGATTTTCCCTATTATTGGCAACCATATCATGTGGATAGCGTTGCTTGCATTTTTACTAGGTCTAGTGATTTTGTTCAATCCAGTAGCTACAAGTGTCTTTGTCGTTTATGTCGTTGCCTTTGCATTTTTAATTGTTGGTTTCACCTATATCCTTGATGCCTTTCGTAAATAATCTAGCTGCCATTTTGGGCATATTAAAATAGCTGGGAAGTTACATTCTCAGCTTTTTCTGTTGCCTCCTTAGCTCAGTTGGTAGAGCAGTAGACTCTTAAGCTATGGGGCGCAGGTTCGAGCCCTGCAGGGGGCACATCTAAATCAACAGAAATAAGCCTTGAAACCAAGGCTTTTTTTAACGTCTAATAGCTTTTTGTAGAAAAGTATTTAAAAATAAAAGAGAAGAGAATCTCTCACTCTCTTCTCAGTATATCTTATTAAATTTAGTTTTTCTTAATCTAGCTGATTTTCCTTTGCAACGACAAATTCCTTAACCAATCGATAGATAACAGCAAATATCGGTGTAAAGAATATCATCCCAAGTAAGCCAAAGAGATTGCCTCCAATACTAGCAGCCGCAAGCGTGAAAATAGCTGGCAAACCAATAGATTGACCTACAACTCTAGGATAAATAAGGTTTCCTTCAATCAGCTGTATAACTTGATATAGAAGAAGAGAAAGTAAGGCTTGAGTAGGACTCACTGTGAAGATAAAAATCGCTCCCACAACACAAGCAATCATAGGCCCTACATAAGGAATGAACGATAGCACTCCTGCAAATATACCTGTCATTACCCCATAAGGTAGTCCAAACAGGCTGTAGCCAACCGCTATCATAACTCCTATGATGACTGCTTCAATCAGCTGACTCATCAAAAATTGGTCATAAGTCTCTAGTGCTACTTGTCCAATGTAAGTTAACTTTGTCACCACTTTCTCTGGAAATATAACTTTTAGAAGTCTACTCGTCATCGCTGCCAGATGTTCCTTACTGGATAAAAATAAAAAGGTAAATACTATAATCAGAAAGGCATTCATTATACTTGAAAAAATATTTCCTATATTACTAGTCAGACCGGATAAGAAGGTTATCAAAGCTTGACTAATAGAGCTAGACTGTCCCTGAATTCCTGATACGATAGTTGACAGCATGTCTTTGGTTACAAATTCCGAGCTGTCTAGCAATTTCCCAAGTTGAGTCAGGACTGTTGAAAGGACTGCTCCCAGCTGACTAATAGTCTGGGCTAGGGTTGGCAGCACCAAAACCAAAAGAGCAATCACGATTAAGATAAGAGCTAGGAAAACAAGTACCATGGCAATCGGACGACGCAACTCTGCCTTTACCTTCAATTTAACTAAGTACTGTTCAATTTTTTTCATAGGAACATTAAGCACAAAAGCAATAACAGCACCATAAATCAAGGTTGATATTACATCAAAGAGAGAGATTGCTCCTGATATAAAGCTCGATGCATTCAGAATTACAAGAGCAACCAGCCCTATAAAAAGTATTAACGGGGTGTATTTTTTTACTAAGTTCATAAATTCTCCTTAATAAACATGTTTAGATACGACTATACTATTTGGTTTTTCAAACTCTCGATTAAGGTAGGCTTGGTAAGTTCCTGGAGCGATAAATCCTTTGGGTGAGAGGATATCGGTGCCAGCCTGACCGACTATGGTATCAGCCAAGAGCACACAGTTTGTAGATAAGACAAAGTAGGATTTAAACTTAGATTTGATAAATTTATAAAGTTCCCCATCTGTCTCATGTCTGATTTTATAAGCGTAGGTGTAGTCTTCCTTACCATCACCTGTCATGATTTTATCTGCACTTGGCTCCCATGGAATCGTCAGTTGTTTCAATTCAGCCAACTTTTTCTGAACTGCTTTTTCCATTTCAGGCGTCAAATCTATCCCATAACCAAAAAGCGTTTTTTGACTCTCACGTTTACATAGGTCAATGTACTTGTCACGATCACAGAAATATAAGACACCATCTCCTACCATGCCAAATAAGGTCTCAGAAGACGGATCATAGTTGCCATAAGAAATAACACGGCCTTGATAGCAGATATCCACATGACCAATTGCCGAAAACAGAGAGGTCTCAGCTGTATGAACAAAAATTTCAAGCTCCGCTGTCTTACCAGACTTCACCATTCCAAGATGGATATCCTCTCTCTCATCAGCATTTTCCTGCATGAATTTGTTGATTTTTGCTAAAGTACTTGCAGGGATGAGAGCGGCTAGGACAATAGGTAAGCTCATTCTTACACGACGTTTGAGATGGTTTTTCCCAATTTCCTCCTCAAACAAGAAACCATCACGGATATTGGACAGACCATAAAGGAAAAAATAAGCCCCTAATACAAAGAGTTGAAAGACAGAATTTCCTGTAGAGGACAAAAGACTAGTCCCACCAAGAAAAACTAGTACGAGTCCATCTAGTAAGAGACGAAAACGAGGTCGAATTTTGTTTTTGCGGTAGAGAACATAGGTGACAAGGTTAATACTAGCATGAAAAATCTGATAAACTCCAATCACAAGAGCCAGAACATAAATCGGTATATCAGTCGCAAGATTAGAACCTAGCAAATATCCCAGCACTAACAATTTAACCAGTGCAACTCCCAAGGTATCCGTTGACTGGCTTTTTTTGAAAACTCTTAATAGCAAATCTACGACCGTTGCTATCCAAGCTAAAAACAGAACCAGGCGAATAACTGTTACTGGCAACCAAGTCCCCGTGACCATCAAGATGAGACCTAGCAGAACAAACAAGAACCCCTGAGCAAGTAATTTCTTACCTGTCAGACCTAAAGATAGAATTTTCGCCATATAAAAACCTTTCAACAATAAAAATTAAACACTCCGATTAAACTGACTAGTAAATAGCCAACACTACAAACAGCCTGTGCCAGCAACATATGGTGACTAGAAATGACTGTAGTAATGTCACCATCTTGTCTTATGCACTTCTAAAATTTGTTATATTGATTAGAAACCAGAGCTTATAAAAACTAGCTAAACTCGAGAGATAGACACAATTGCGACGAAAAAATGTATAACCAATTCAACTTGTTAAGGTAAGAAAGTGTAGTAATGTCACCATCTTGTCTTATGCACTTCTAAAATTTGTTATATTGATTAGAAACCAGAGCTTATAAAAACTAGCTAAACTCGAGAGATAGACACAATTGCGACGAAAAAATGTATAACCAATTCAACTTGTTAAGGTAAGAAAG
>NZ_RJNY01000008.1:0-80186 GCF_003942795.1 Streptococcus mitis | reverse complement strand
AGTTTTGCGTTTGAGTAGGGAAGTTCCAGTGCATTCATGATCTTGTACTTATCTTTCAAAAAGGTCTTAAAAATAGTTTGAAAAATAGGATTTACAGAAGAAATTGTTTCTTCAATAAGACTAAAGAAATGTTCCGTTTGTTTCTCTTGAAAATGAAAGAGTAGGAGCTGATAGAGATTATAGTGCTGTCTAAGTTCTTGAGAGTAGGCAAGTATCTTTTCTAGAATCTCTTTATTGGTCAAGTGTGAGCGAAAAGTTGGTCGATAAAAACGTTTATCACTGAGTTTACGGCTATCCTGTTGGATGAGTTTCCAGTAACGTTTCAGTGCTTTATATTCGTGCGATCTCCGATCCAACTGATTCATAATTTGGATGCGTACGCGATTCATTGCTCGATTGAGATGCTGGACAATGTGAAAGCGGTCGAGAACGATTTTAGCAGAAGGAAAAAGTTTTCTAGCCATATCGTAGTAGGGACTAAACATGTCCATGATAATGACTTTCACACGACTTCTCACCTGTCTAGAATAGCGAAGGAAATGATTGCGAATAGTTGCTTGAGTCCGTCCATCTAGGAAAGAGTTTTGTAGCCCGCACACTCTAGATAGGGAATTTTAGATTCTTTTTGGAAGTCATATTTAGCCATTTGTCCTTGACAGTCGAGACACTTAGGAGCAGGATAATCTAGCTTAGCGATGATTTCTTTATGTGTTCCAGCATCCAGATAATCCAAGATTATGATGTTCTTGTCTTTAATTCCGAGTAAGTTTGTGATAAAATTTAATTGTTCCATAAGATTCTTTCTAATGAGGGTTTGGTCACTTTTTCATTATAGGTCTTATGGGACTTTTTTTCTACAGCAAAATAGGCTCCATAAGACCTATGGTGGTTTTACCCACTACAGAAATTATAGAGCCTCTATTTTTTGCCTTTATATACAAAAAGCCCTTCGGATAAAATCCGAGGGGCTTAAAACGTTGTTAAATCAACGGCCGAACTTTTGAATTTCAAGGTTCGGGATAAAATAGTTCACTGAACTATTTTATTTTTTCAAGTTGTAGAATGATTTTAATCCACGGTATTCAGCTACTTCACCAAGTTGGTCTTCGATACGAAGCAATTGGTTGTATTTAGCGATACGGTCTGTACGTGAAAGTGAACCAGTCTTGATTTGTCCCGCGTTAGTTGCAACTGCGATGTCAGCGATTGTTGAATCTTCAGTTTCACCTGAACGGTGTGATACAACGGCAGTATAACCAGCTTCTTTTGCCATTTCGATAGCATCGAATGTTTCAGTAAGAGTACCAATTTGGTTAACTTTGATAAGGATTGAGTTAGCAGCACCTTCTGCAATACCTTTTTCAAGGTAAGAAGTGTTTGTTACGAAGAAGTCGTCACCAACCAATTGTACTTTACCACCAAGACGTTCAGTAAGAGCTTTCCAACCGTCCCAGTCGTTTTCATCCATACCATCTTCGATAGTGATGATTGGGTATTTGTTTACCAATTCTTCAAGGTAGTCGATTTGTTCTGCAGCAGTACGTACAGCAGCGCCTTCACCTTCAAATTTAGTGTAGTCGTAAACTTTACGTTCTTCATCATAGAATTCTGATGAAGCACAGTCAAATCCGATAAATACGTCTTTACCAGGAACATATCCAGCAGCTTCGATAGCAGCAAGGATAGTTTCAACACCGTCTTCAGTTCCTTCGAAACGAGGAGCGAATCCACCTTCGTCACCCACGGCTGTTTCCAAACCACGTGATTTAAGGATTTTCTTAAGAGCGTGGAAGATTTCAGCACCCCAACGAAGAGCTTCTTTGAATGTTGGTGCACCAGCAGGTACGATCATGAATTCTTGGAAAGCGATTGGAGCGTCAGAGTGAGAACCACCGTTGATGATGTTCATCATTGGAGTTGGAAGAACTTTAGTGTTGAATCCACCAAGGTAGCTGTAAAGTGGGATTTCAAGGTAGTCAGCAGCAGCACGAGCTACAGCGATAGACACACCAAGAATTGCGTTTGCACCCAATTTACCTTTGTTAGGAGTACCGTCAAGTGCGATCATAGCACGGTCGATAGCTTGTTGGTCACGTACATCGTAGCCGATGATAGCTTCAGCGATGATGTTGTTTACGTTGTCAACAGCTTTTTGTGTACCAAGACCACCGTAACGAGATTTGTCACCGTCGCGAAGTTCAACTGCTTCGTGTTCACCAGTAGAAGCTCCTGATGGAACCATACCACGTCCGAAAGCACCTGATTCAGTATAAACTTCTACTTCAAGTGTTGGGTTACCGCGTGAGTCTAGGACTTCGCGAGCGTAAACATCAGTAATAATTGACATTTTTTACTCTCCTTTGAGTTAAATTTTTTACACCTCTATGATACCTTAAAAATAAGCGTTTTTCAAGAAAAAACGTTATCTTTGTGCAAATTTTCCTTAACTTTATAAAGTAATCGCTTTCTTTTTGTCTGTTTTCTCGCGATTTTTGTGATATACTATTTTTATGACAGATTTATCAAAACAATTACTAGAAAAAGCTCATGGCGGGCCGAAATTAAACCCTGACGAACAACGCCGCTATCTCGGCACTTTCAAGGAAAGAGTTCTTGGCTACGCGGATATCAGTACTGCCAATAGTCTTGAATTAGAACATGGATTTTTCTCTATTTTAGAGAGTTTTCAAGAAAAGGTAGAGGAACTTTTTGTAAAGATCTCACCAAATATCGAGTTTGACAAACAGGTATTTTACTTAAGACAAGCAAAGGAAAGCAACTGCCAGGCGACTATTGTTTCAAACGATCATATCACCTCTCCTTTTGGTCTTATCATTCACACGAATGAACCTGTTCAAGTAGAAGAAAAGGACCTTAGACTTGCATTCTCGAATCTCTGGGAGAAGAAAAAGACAGAAACTCCTAAAAAATCAATCTGGAAAAAATGGTTAGGTTAATGATTTCTCATATTTAATAAATGACCGATATTAGTAGCTGTGTGCTCCAAATAGAGACTTGCATTTTTCAAACTATTCTCTAAAGGTTCACTTTTCTCTAAAATTGAAAAGGCTGCTTGTATATTTTCGAATGGTAGGGGAGGTAAATCCTCGGAAAGACTACCGCAAATAGCAATAACAGGAACTCCGACGGGGGTTCTTTTTGCTACGCCTATAGGCGCTTTCCCAGCAAAGCTTTGACTGTCCAGTCTACCTTCACCAACGATAACCAAGTCAGCATCTGCAACTTTCTTATCAAAATCAATCAAATCCAAGCAAGTATCAATTCCAGATACGATACAGGCCTCAGCAAAGGCGCAGAGCCCAGCAGCAATACCACCTCCAGCTCCTGCTCCTTTAAGAGATAGGGTGGAAGGTGAAGATTTTTCATAGAACTCCTGTATAGCCAGATCTACCATCTCAAATAAAGCAGGATCCAAGCCCTTTTGTTTTCCGAATGTATAGGTTGCCCCTCGATGACCACATAGAGGGCTCTCAACATCTGCTAAAATGCGAATTTGAACATCTTCGGGAATCCTATATAGGTCATCTTTGGAAACTGATTCAAACTCAAGCAAAGTCTGACCGCAAGCTGGCAATTCTTTTCCATTCTTATCATAAAAACAATAACCCAGACCAGCAGCAATGCCTATCCCACCGTCATTACTAGCCGTACCACCAACGCCGACATAGATATCTTTCATCCTTTGATTAACGAGATGGCGAATCAACTCTCCGATACCTCGGGTTTGGATGTGAAGAGGATTTCGTTTCTCCTGCGGAATCTTTTCTAAACCAACCAAGTCAGCAACTTCAAAGAGCGCTATTTGGCCTTTATAAAAGTAGCGCATGGATTCTTTTAGGCCAAAAGGTCCTGTCACCTCTTGCCATTTTTCTTCGAGTTCAAGAGAATGGCGAATAGCGTCTACAGTTCCTTCCCCACCATCACCTACAGGGCAGAGCAGACATTCTACATCTGCTATTGACTGTTCGAAGCCTCTTTTTATAGCTTGCGCGACCTCTTCTGCCGTCAAACTTTCTTTAAAAGAATCGGGTGCAATTACAATTTTCATAGTTCCCTCTCATTCTAAGAAATCAATCAAAGGTAGAACTTCTAAAAGATCCCTCGTATCTACATGACAAGCTATCTCTGTTTTTACGATCTCTTTGGCACAAAAGGCTATACCACGTCCTGCTGACTTTAACATCAAGAGGTCGTTAGCACCATCACCGATGGCAATCGTTCTTTCTTTGGAAAGTCCTAATTCCTTTCTCCATTTCTCAAGAGTAGCATTTTTTACTTGACCTGTCACAATTTTACCAACTAATTTTCCTGTTAAAAATCCGTCTTTGACTTCTAACTGGTTGGCGGAGAAATAGGAGATACCAAGGGATTCTGCTAGTCTCTCAACTATTGATGTAAAGCCACCAGACACTAGACCAACTAGAATGCCCTTCTTTTGAAGTACGGAGATAAATTCTTGAGCATTCTTGGACAGATGAATGGATTTAAAGACCGTATCAAAAACCGAAATTGGAAGACCTTTTAACAAAGCCACTCTCGCTCGCAAGCTTGTTTCAAAGTCCAGTTCACCTCGCATTGCCTGGCTTGTAATCTGCGATATTTCTTCTTCGCAACCTGCTTCTCTTCCTAAAAGATCAATCACTTCCTCTGCTATCAGGGTGCCATCAACATCCATAACACAAAGTCCCTTTGCTTGAGTCATCCCTTCTCCTCTTTTCTAAACAGTCCAAAAATCGTATGAAAGAATCATACGATTTTATCTATTAGTTGACTAAACTATGGTACAAGTCCAGGTAAGATTTGCAGGCTGTATCCCATGAGAAATCGCATTCCATAGCTTGTTTTTGTAGATTTCTCCAAACGTCCGGCTGGTACTTATAAACATCCAAGGCTGTTTGGAAACTCCAGTTAAGCCAGTATGGTGTTAAATTGTCAAAGCTAAATCCAGTACCAGTTCCTTCGATCGGATTGAAGGATTGAACCGTATCACGCAAACCACCAACCTCATGAACCAATGGTAGAGTTCCATAGCGCATCGCCATCATTTGAGACAAGCCACATGGTTCAAAACGACTTGGCATGAGGAAGAGGTCACAAGCTGCGTAGATTTCTTGAGCGAGCTTGACGTCAAAAGTGATATTTGCTGATAGTTTGTCAGGATAGACTTGCGCAAACCAGGAGAAGGAATGTTCAAAAGCTGGGTCACCTGTTCCTAAAAGGACTATTTGAACGTCCTCTTGTAAGAAACGATGCAAGCTTTCTACGACAACATCAAAACCTTTTTGGCGTGTCAATCGAGAGACAATCCCAACTAGAGGAACATCTGCTCGCACTGGTAACCCAACTCTCTCTTGCAATTTTGCTTTGTTTTGAGCTTTTCCAGACAAATCTTCCTTATCAAAATGATAGTCTAAAAGTGGGTCTGTTTGAGGATTATAAAGATCTGCGTCAATACCATTGACAATACCTGAAACCTTACCTGACTCCATGCGAAGAATCTGGTCCAAACCGCAACCAAACTGACTGGTCATAATCTCGTGCGCATAGCTAGGAGAAACGGTTGAGACACGATCCGCGTATAGGATACCAGCCTTCATCCAGTTAAGGCAATCATTCCAGCGAAGAGTGCCATCAGCATAGCGTTCAAACCCAACTCCAAATAAATCCCACAACATTCCTTCAGAAAATTGACCTTGAAATTCCAAATTATGAATAGTTAAAACTGTTCTGATTCCTTGATAGGCTTGAATCCAGCTATACTTTTCCTTTAACAAGAATGGAATCATTGCTGTATGGTAATCATGGACATGGAGAAGGTCAGGGATAAAGTCGATGCGTTCCATTGCTTCTAGAGCAGCCAGTTGGAAGAAGGCAAAGCGTTCACCATCGTCAAAATCCCCGTAAACATGACCGCGGAAGAAATAATATTGATTATCAATGAAGTAGAAGGTAACCCCATTCAAGACAGTTTTTTTAATACCACAGTACTGTCTACGCCATCCTACACTAACTTCAAAGTGGAGAACATCCTCTATCTGGTCACCAAACTTAGCTTCTACCATATCATAGTAAGGCAAGAAAACTGCAACTTTGTGCCCCGCTTTTACAAGTGATTTAGGAAGTGCGCCAATGACATCGCCCAAACCACCTGTTTTTGAAAAGGGTGCTCCTTCTGCCGCTACAAATAAAATTTTCATGAATAAATGTCCTCTGTTACTGTTTCACCCTTCTTCACTACAACTGGATGTTCTGCTGTTCCTCGAATGACAACACCGTCCGCAACTTCAACACCCTTGTCCAAGATAGCATATTCAACTTGGGCACCCTGACCAATCACAACTCGAGGGAATAAAATGCTGTCCTTCACCACACTATCTTTGTGAACATAAATGTTACGAGATAGGACTGACTGAACTACTTCACCCTCAATGATACTACCAGAAGCAAACTGAGAAGTACTTACTTTTGAAGTATTCGCATAGTAGGTTGGTTCTTCATTTTTAACTTTTGTATAAATCTTTTGATTTGGTGAGAAAAGTGAGTAGAATTTTTTAGATTCAAGCATATCAATATTTGCTTGATAATAGGACTGAACAGAATGAATGTTTGCTAAGTAGCCTGTGTATTCGTAAGCAAAAGCTCCTTCTTTTACAGCTAAATCGCGAAGGACATAGCGCAACTTTTCAGGATATTCTTTCTGAGCCTCTTCTTCAAGTCGTTCAATCAACCAAGGAGTGTCCACAACAAAGATATCTGTAGACATGTTGAAGAGTTCATCCGTAGATTTGTTATCAAAGAGTTTGTGCAAACGAACATGGTCTGTTTCATCGATTTCCAAGATAGCATTCACTTCAGAAATATCTTTCTTAGGAAGTTTCTTATATACAACTGTAATCGGACCTTTTGTTGTATTGTGTAGGTGGAAGACTTGATTCAAATCAATATTCACCAGAACATCGCAGTTAATCGAAACGGTTTGGTTTGAACCTGAACGTCTCAAGTAGGTAAGAAGTTGTTGGTAATACTCTTTTCCAACTGTACTGCTTTCAACACGAGTGTTGTAAATTCCCAAATAGTAGTGACTTAGAAGTGTTGACAAGCCCCATTCACGACCTGAACGGATATGGTCGAAAACTGAGCTGATATTATCTTGTTGGAAAATACCAAAGATACTACGAACACCTGCATTTGCAAGACTGGAAAGGGGGAAGTCAATCAAACGGTATTTCCCACCGAAAGGCAAGCTAGCTACCGGACGGTGTTCTGTTAACGTTGACATATCATGAAAACCAACTGTGTTTCCCAAAATGGCTGAATATTTATCAATCTTCATCTGTTGCTACCCCCACTACTTCATTGTATCCTACTACTTGTACTTCGTCAGTTCCGTCAATTTCTACGCCGTCTGCAATAATGGCACCTTCACTAATGATGGCACGTTTAATTTTTGCACCTTTTCCGATAATGGCACCACTCATGATCACAGAGTCTACTACTTCAGCCCCCTCACGTACTTGCGCCTCTGTTGAGAGAATGGAATGCTTAACAGTTCCATCCACGAGACAGCCATCCACAACTAAAGAATCTTCTACATGAGCGTGTTCTCCAATAAAGTTTGGTGGTGAGATCAAGTTTCTTGAGTAAATTTTCCACTGACGATTACGGCTATCCAAGGCATTTTCTGGCGAAATATATTCCATATTGGCTTCCCAAAGTGACTCAATCGTACCAACATCTTTCCAGTAGCCATTAAATTCATAGGCATAGACACTTTCACCAGACTCGAGATAGTTAGGGATAACGTTCTTCCCAAAGTCTGACATATCCACATTGCTCTTTTCAGCAGCAACAAGCATATTGCGAAGTCGTTTCCAGTCAAAAATATAAATCCCCATAGAAGCCTTTGTAGACTTAGGTTGCGCAGGTTTTTCTTCGAATTCAACGATACGGTTATTGGCATCTGTATTCATGATACCAAAACGGCTAGCTTCTTTGAGAGGTACGTCTAGGACAGCTACTGTCAAACTGGCATTGTTATCCTTATGGGACTGAAGCATATCATCGTAGTCCATCTTGTAGATGTGGTCACCAGAAAGAATCAAAACATACTCAGGATTAACACTGTCGATGTAGTCAATGTTTTGGTAGATAGCGTGACTAGTCCCTTCAAACCAACGGTTTCCTTCGCTGGCTGAATAAGGTTGTAAAATAGAAACGCCTGAACCGATACCATCCAATCCCCAGCTAGAACCATTTCCGATATGGTTGTTCAAAGCGAGAGGTTGGTATTGCGTAATCACACCAACATTATGGATTCCAGAGTTTGCACAGTTGGAAAGAGCAAAGTCAATGATACGGTAGCGCCCACCGAATTGCACTGCCGGTTTGGCAATGCTTTGAGTGAGTTTTCCGAGACGTGTTCCTTGCCCACCCGCAAGGATCAAAGCTAGCATTTCATTCTTCATTTTCTACTCCTTTATAAAGACATGTGAACGTTAAAATCGAAAGAAGGTCGGAAGTCAAACTTTTTATAAAAATAATAGGAAATCCATTTCTCTTGTGTTTCAAGTTCAATACAAGTACATCCGTTTTTAAAATCTAAAAAAATATAATCATCAGCCCATTATTCTTTTTTCTTAGCTGGTTTCAAACGACGCTTGATCTTCCAGATGCTTGCTCCCATGGCAGGCAGGGTAAAGGTCAAAGTCTGCTCATAATCTTTCCATAAGCCTTCTTGAGTCTGAACTGTTTGATTGTGCTCTTTCCACACACCTCCCCATTCTTCTAGTTCTGTATTCCAAACTTCTTCGTAAATACCTGCAACAGGTAAACCAATCGTAAAGTCCTTACGTTCAACTGGTGCCATATTAAAGACACAGACTAACATTTCGTCCTTCTTGCCCTTGCGAATAAAGGAAAGGACACTCTGATCTCTATTATCAGCATCGATAATCTCGATACCATCATAACTAGTATCAATTTCCCACAGACAGCGATGGTCTTTATAGAATTGATTCAGTTGTGAAGTAAAACGCTTCATCTTGGCATTCATTGGATCTTCTAGATTAGACCATTCCAACTGCTCCTCAGACTTCCATTCTAGGAATTGCCCGTACTCACTACCCATGAACAAGAGTTTCTTACCTGGATGACAAATTTGATAGGTGTAGAGATTACGCAGACCAGCGAACTGATTGTAGCGATCGCCCCACATCTTATGCATCATACTCTTCTTACCATGAACTACTTCATCATGTGAGAAAGGTAAGAGATAGTTTTCATTGAAAACATACATAAAGCTGAAAGTTACAAGATTAAAGTCATACTTGCGATAAATCGGATCTTCCTCGTAGAAACGGAGAATGTCGTTCATCCAGCCCATATTCCATTTATAGTCAAATCCAAGGCCGCCCATTTCTTTCATACCAGTAATCTTTGTCGCTGATGAACTTTCTTCTGCAATCATCATGATATCTGGATGAGCTAGCTTGACAACTGTATTCAACCGTTGAAGGAAATAATAACCCTCGTAATTAAGGTGTCCACCGTCTTTGTTTGGAGTCCAAGGAGCATTATCATAATCTAGATACAGCATATTGCTCACTGCATCGACCCGAATACCATCTAAGTGGTAAAAATCAATCCAAAATTTAATACTTGAAATCAAGAAAGACTGGACCTCATTTTTCCCGAGGTCAAAATTCAGCGCACCCCAACCGTAGTTATGAGCCTTGTTGTGATCTTGGTATTCAAAAGTTGGTGTGCCATCATAATATGCCAAGGCATCATCATTAATAGTGAAATGACCTGGAACCCAGTCTACGATAACACCGATATTATTTATATGACACTCTTCAACGAAATCTTGGAATTCCTCAGGTCTGCCATAGGAATGTTCAAAAGCAAAGTAACCCATAAGTTGATAGCCCCAGCTCAATCCAAGTGGGTGAGCCATTAAAGGCATGAACTCAATATGTGTATAGTTCATTTCAACTAAATAAGGAATCAACTCTTCCTTCAGCTGTGAAAAACTATAGGGACTACCATCTGGATTTCTCTTCCAAGACCCTGCATGGGCTTCATATATATTAACTGGTCTCTCGAAAAATCCCAGACGTTTGCGACGTGCTAGCCAAAGACCATCTTTCCATTTCTTTTCACGGATATTGGTCAGAACTGCCCCTGTACCCGGTCTAGCTTCAAAATAAACTGCCAACGGATCAATCTTCATAATCTGGTGACCATTTGCACGCGTGATATGATATTTATAAATCTGACCTTCCTGAGCCTGACTAGTAAAGACTTCCCAAACACCTGCTTCATTACGAACCATAGGAATTTGATTCTCAACCCAATTAGTAAAATCCCCAACTAGATGAACTGCTTGTGCATTTGGTGCCCAAACCCTAAAGGTATAGCCTATTTCTCCGTTTTTCTCCTCTCTATGCGCTCCTAAATAATGCTGGAGGTGAAAGTTTTCACCTGTAGTAAAGGTTCTTAATGCTTCTTGATTATTCATTCAATCCCCTTTCTTTTGTAAGCGTTTTCTATAATTCTATTATACACTCTTTTAAGATAACTTTCAAGTAATTTACGAAGGAAATCATATTTTTTTATGAAAGCCTTCAAAAAATTTCCTAGCATTTTAAAAAAGATATCCAGAAAATAGAACACGAAACAATTTCCATATATTTTTTTATTATAATACCAGAATATTCGTTTTTTATCAATTTTAAACTGTATTTTTTGAAAAAAATAAAATAATGAAGTTGATTTCCTGATTTTATAGATTATTTCACATCAAAAACAATGGATTTTACATTTGTCATCGCTTCGATACTATATTTAATTCCTTGTACTCCTGCACCAGAACCTTTTACACCAAGGAAAGGGAAATTATCTGGTCCGCGTTGTGTTTTATTATTAATATGAACGGTTCCCACTTCAAGTTTCTCAGCGATTTCAAATGCCTTCTTAAAGTCATTTGTAAAGACAGAGGATTGAAGACCAAACTCAGATTCATTGGCAATTGCTACTGCTTCATTCGCATCTGTGACACGGATAATTGGTAGAACAGGGCCAAACGGTTCTTCCCATGCTACTTTCATATCTTTTGTAACTTGGTCAAAAAGCACTGGCCAGAGAAGATTACCTTCACGCTTGATTGGTGTAAGAGCCCTAGCACCTTTTTCTTGTGCATCTTCGATCAATCCCCAGATGAAATCAGCTGAAGCGTTATCAATAACAGGTGTGATATCTGCATTGTCAAATGGATCACCGACTGTTAGCTTAGCGACTTTAGCCTGGAGCAATTCGGCTAACTTGTCTGCTACGCTTTCTACAACTAAGACACGTTTAATAGCGGTACAACGCTGACCAGAGTAGCTAAATGCACCACCTACGATTTGATTGGCTGCATTTTCCAAATCTGCATCTTCTAAAACGATTGCTGCATCTTTCCCGCCAAGCTCCAGCATAATTGGGCGCATACCGGCTAAACGACCGATACGCTCCCCAATCGGTGTTGAACCTGTAAAGTTAATGAAGTTCACTTCCTTGTGCTCGATGATGTAGTCCCCGATTTCAGAACCACGTCCAGTGATGGTGTTAAAGACACCTGCTGGAATTCCGGCTTCGTCAAATGCTTTAGCTAGCAAGAGAGCAGAAATAGATCCTTGCGTTGGTGGCTTAAACATAACGACATTTCCTGCGATCAGAGCCGGAGCAATCTTGGATCCAGAAAGGTTAACTGGGTAGTTAAATGGCGCGATAGCTAAGACAACTCCAACTGGCTCACGACGGACAACGGCTAGTTTGTTTTTACTTGCAGCTTCAAAACCGCCACCTTCCATTGCTTGTCCAGTAATACGGAGACCTTCCTCAGCAGCAAAACGGATCAAGTCTGCTGTACGTACTACTTCTCCAATGGCTGCTTTAATCCCTTTTGCAATCTCTTTGGCAAGAATTGTACCAATTTTTTCTTTATCACGTTCCAAAATATCTGCTGTCTTATGTAAATAGGCTGCACGCTCAACTGGTGCTAAATCACGCCACGCAGGGAGAGCTGCACGCGCAGCTTTCATAGCCTCATCTACTTCAGCCTGACTCATAGCTGGTACCGTGCCTAGTTTTTCTTGATTGATAGGAGAATAGATCGTAATCTCGTTCTCTGATAATTTCCATTTTCCATTCACTAAATTCTGATAATTTGTCAAATTCTCTTCCTCCTGAAAATGATTAAAACTTATTTTATCAAATTTTCAGAAAATTACAACCCTTTTTGTGGAAATATTGATATTTTTTTCACAAACTTGATTCTTCAAATTATTTGAATTTTATTCCTATTAGATATTGGTTTTTCAATAAAAATCAAAAAAGGTCTAGTTAATCTAAACCTTTTTAGAACATTAATTTACGAGAGTACCTTTAAGACCACGACACTGGTATCATCAATCACATTTGATTCTTTAGAACGACTATTAGATACCAGCATTTCAAGATTTCCTGCATTCTCAAAGTAGAAGGAAGTTCCCTTGGCATTGAATACCACCAATAAGTGCTCTGCTCCACCGTGAATTTCGTAAACAATCCATCCACTATTTTCAGCAGCTGTATGGACGAAGACATGACGATAAACTTCTTCGTATGTAGGATAAGAGAAAGCACGCTTTTGTGTTTTTAGGCGAATAATCTGGCGAATAAATTCAATGCTCTCTTGTCTCTCATTGATTAAATCCCAGTTGACCTGGTTGACACTATCTGGAGCATTGTAGCTGTTCATAGCCCGTTCTCTATCTGCCTCAGTCAGCTCCCCATTTTCACCAGTAGCAAGGAGTTTAGTGCGGCCAAATTCTTGCCCCAACTCTATAAAGGACATTCCTTGCATGAGAATGCTCATCGCTGTTGCCGTCTCAACCTGGCGCATAATCTTATCTGAACTGTGATTTGGATGAAGGGTTACTAACAAATCATGCAAGTTGTAATTATCATGGGCCTCCACATAGTTAAGGACTTGGTTTGGACTAAGATATGAACCCAACTCTCGGCTACCAAGAATAGCTTTGGCTACAATCGGTTCTGTAGCTGCACCGCTAACAAATCCTGCCTTGATTGAGCCATAAACTTCTCCTCCTTTGATGGCATCACGCTGATCATCGTTGAAAAATCCAATATTTGGCATCTGGTAGGCATTATCCTTCTTGGCCTTGTCATAAGGTGCAAGACCTGTCCCCATATCCCAACCTTCTCCATAAGTGAGAATACGCGGGTCGACTTCATCAAGTGCCCAACGAATTGCCTGCATGGTTTTAACATCGTGAATTCCCATCAAGTCGAAACGGAAACCGTCAATATTGTATTCTTTCACCCAATAAAGGAGTGAGTCAACCATATACTTGCGGTACATTTCGTGTTCGCTTGCGGTTTCATTTCCAACACCTGTTCCGTTTTGGAAGGTTCCATCTGGATTCATACGATAGTAATAATCAGGAACGGTTGTTTGGAAAGGTGCATCGACCGTCGAGAAGGTATGGTTGTAAACGACATCCATAATGACACCGATTCCCGCATCATGATAAGCCTGAATCATGGCTTTGAAATCTCGAATAACCTGTCCTGGATCATCTGGATTGCTAGAGAAACTTGGTTCTGGCGCATTGTAGTTTTGAGGGTCATAACCCCAGTTATAGGTTACATTTCCGTCCTCATCATATTCCTTATGACGATCAAAGATTGGTTGGAGCTGAACATAATTACAGCCGAGTTCTTTGATATAGTCAAAGGCTGTTGCTTGACCATACTGGTTAACCGTTCCAGTCTGGGCAGCCCCAAGGAAGGTCCCTCGAAGGTTTTCTGGAACTCCAGATGTCGGCGATTTTGTAAAATCACGAATGTGCATCTCACAGATAACGGCTTTACATGGATTTTCCAAACGCCAAGGAGCGTCTGTCCCATGTTTAACTTCGAATCCTTCTATCTGTCTATCTTGCTGAGAGAGGATGACAGAACGTTTTCCGTCAGGGCTTGTAGCAATGGTGTAAGGATCTCGTGTCAAAGTCTGGTGGTGTGGAAACTCAATCTGATACTGGTAAGCTTTACCTGCAAGATTTTCATCCAGGTCTACACTCCAAACACCAATGGTATTGTACTTATGACTATATGAATAGCTATTCCCACGCTCAAGATTAAAGGTTTTCCAAATCGGCGCGTCGTTACTTGTATTTTCATAAACGACCACTTGGACTGCTGTAGCGGTTGGAGCCCAGAGTTTAAAGCTTGTCTGGTAGTCTGAGATACTATAACCTAACTCTCCTTGGTATCCCCAATGATGATCAAAACTTTCACTGTGAAAGGCTTTATCAAAAGCAAATGGGTTTTGATCTTTATAGCAAGGACTTGCAATGGCTGGATTTTCAGAATAATAAACTGTCTCATCACCATCCAAAATCCAAACCTCAGTCAACAGTGGATAATGGTTAAACCGTAGGAGATAGTCTTTTGTCTTTCCATCGATTTCGACAGAAAAGGTCAGAGTATCGAGCCTTTCTGCACTTGTAACTGTAAAGGAGAATTTTGCTCCAAAATAGTCATTTTCATAATACAAATTTTCTTTAACATCTGCCTGTTTTCTACTGAATGAACAAGCATCATAATCCCCATTTTTTCGGTGAAAATGGATGACTACTGGGTATCTATACATTTCTTTTCCTAATTTCAATTTTAATTTTTTTATGTGGTGCTGAAGAATTTAGCGGGAATTTCAGTACAATAGAGAATAGCATTAATAGATATAAAAATACATCAGGAGAGATAGTTCCAGACTATCTAACATCTAGTTTTCAACTATTCTTTACAAACTTTCTAGCCAGGCCTCATCTCGAATCTCGATACCAAGTTCTTGTGCTTTTTGGAGCTTGCTTCCTGCATCTGCTCCTGCTACGACAAGATTCGTTTTCTTAGATACACTGCCTGTGACCTTGGCACCGAGGCTTTCGAGTTTACTTTTGGCTTCTGAGCGTGTGAGACGTTCCAATTTTCCCGTGAGTACAACTGTCAAACCTGACAAGGCCGCATCTGCCACTACTGTCTGTCCTTTGTAGTCCAGATTGACGCCAGCTTCTTTCAACTCGTCTAAGAGAATCTTCGACCCTTCTGTAGCAAAATAAGTCTGAAGACTTTGAGCAATCACACTACCCAAGCTCTCGATACTTGCTACTTCCTCAGGATCTGCTTGGGCTAGATTTTCAATAGAGTGGAAATGTTGGAGCAAGAGTTGGCTAGCCTTGCTTCCGACATGGCGAATTCCCAGACCAAACAAGAGCTTTTCAGCAGAGTTTTCCTTGGATGCTTGAATGGCCTGATACAGTTTAGAAGCAGATTTTTCCTTGAAACCTTCTAAAAGGAGGAAATCGTCTTCTTTCAAACGGTAAATATCTGCCACATCCTTGACTAGATTGGCAGCAAAAAGCTTTTCGACGATAGATGGACCAAGTCCTGTAATATTCATGGAATCTCGAGAGGCAAAGTGAATCAAACCTTCCATGATTTGGGCAGGACAGCGAGGATTGATACAACGAAGAGCCACTTCATCTTCAAAATGAAGCAATTGACTGTCACAACTCGGACAGTTAGTCGGAATATCTAGTTTTTCTTCAGAAACACGTTTAGACTCTACCACACGCAAAACAGCAGGGATGATATCTCCAGCCTTATAAACGATTACCGTATCATCTTTTCGGATATCCTTTTCAGCGATATAATCTACATTATGCAATGTTGCACGGCTAACAGTTGTCCCAGCAAGCTGAACAGGTGTTAGATTGGCAGTGGGAGTCACAACACCCGTACGACCTACTGTCCAGTCAACTGAAAGGAGCTGGGCTTCTTTTTCTTCAGCGGGAAATTTATAGGCGATTGCCCACTTGGGCGCTTTAACAGTAAAGCCGAGTTCTTCTTGACCTGCTAGGTCGTTGACCTTGATTACCACTCCATCAATATCGTAAGGCAGTTTCTCCCGTTCTTGTCCTACTTCTTGGATGAAATCCCATATCTCATCTATGCTTTTAGCCAATATTCGTTTAGGATTAACTACAAAACCAAGCTGTTCAAGATGCTTCAAGACCTTTTCTTGGCTATCACGAGTAGAAGGGCTGGCTTCTTGATAGAGGAAAGTCGCAAGATTACGCTTGGCCACTACTGCTGTATCCAACTGACGGAGGGTTCCTGCAGCTGCGTTACGAGGATTGGCAAATTCAGGCTCACCATTTTCTTGGCGGGCTTGGTTGACCTGATCAAAGGAAGCGCGTGGCATGTAACACTCTCCACGAACAGTGATATCAAGTTCTTCTGGCAAGGTCAAAGGAATGTCCTTGACACGCTTGAGGTTCTCTGTGATATTTTCACCAACAGAACCATCCCCACGTGTCGCACCGACTACCAAAATTCCCTTTTCATACGTAAGCGAGATAGACAAACCATCGATTTTCAGTTCGCAAATATAGGTCGGTTGGGGTAATTCCTTTCGAACACGCGCATCAAAAGCTTCTAACTCTTCACGTGAAAAAGCATCCTGCAAACTATAAAGAGGATACTGATGACTGTATTTTTCAAAACCATCTAAAACCTTACCACCAACACGGTGGGTCGGACTGTCCGCTAAAACTTGATCTGGATAGGCAACTTCCAACTCAACTAACTCTCGGTAGAGACGATCATACTCGCTATCTGACACTGAGGGATTGTCACTCGTATAGTACTCGGTCGCATAGCGATTGAGCAAGGCAACTAACTCATTCATTCTTTCATTCATAAAACTATTCTACCATAAATCAAGCCCTCCTCACAATAGAGAAGGGCTGAAAAATGGTTCGTAGTGTAATATTTTCTTAAAAAGAGAAATTATAACTCTTTTTTAAAATGACTTCGCACATAAACGAGGGAGAAACAAGACAGGGCAATAACCCCGCTTCCAATTATCAGAAAAGAAGAGAGATGAACACTTGGCAGCACCGTCATAAAGCCTTTTGCAATCGGCATAAATAGGATGGCTAAGGTAAAAATGGTACTTAGCACTCTCCCCAAGTATTCCCCCTCAACCTTGGTTTGCACCTGAGTAAAAAAGTGAATATTAAATATCGTCATAAACAGTTCACAAACTAAATTCCCAGAAAAGGAAAGAAAAGTTGGCAGTGGTAATCCCATCATAAAAACTCCAACTCCAGTCAAAGCCAATAGAATCAAAAGATTATAAACACTTGCCTTTATTTTACTAGCTAGAAGAGCCCCGATAATCGAACCAATAGCGCCCATAGTCAAAATACTCGCATAGGCCCCTTCTACCCCATAAAGACGATTTGAAAAGGGGAGGAGAAATTCAAAAGCTGCAAAAAAGAAATTAACACTGGAAGCCACTAACAAAAGAAAAAAGATCTCTTGCTGGTGCCAGATATAGCCAAGTCCTTCTTTCATATCAGCAAAAATATTTTTCCATCTGAAAGTCTTTCCCTCTTGCTCCTGAGTTTCTTTTTGGGGGAGAAAAGCTATTAAGGTAAATGCGATGAAAAAACTAATGGCATCTAAAACAAGTGTCATATGGAGACTAGCAAATTGTAAAACGATGAAAGAAAGTACAGGGGAGCTAACACCTACAACCTGCAAAACGAGCTCTAAGCGAGCATTATAGGTCACAATCTCGTCTTTCTCTACAACCTCAGTTATAATGGCTTTATTAGCTGTACGAGAAAATGCAAAGGCAACCGCCTGAACAATATTGGCAAAAATCAAGGCAGCAATCATCAAGCTATCATTTCTGATGAAAGAAATAGCTAAACAGAGAAGGCCACAAATCAAGTCTGTCGTCATCAAAATTTTGCGACGCGAAAAGCGATCTGAAATCACTCCGCCAAAGGGATTGACCAGAATCGATGTGACGAGTTCAGAAATCTGATAAATCCCAAGAACAGTCTGTCCTATCGTCCCCATTGATGCCAACCAAACACTATTTCCATAGTCATAGAGCATATTCCCTATCTTATTAATAGCCCCACGACTAATCAACTGGATTGCATGTCGATTCATATAAAAAGCTCCTCTCAAATTTTGAAACTATTGTATCAAAACTGAAAGGAGTCTCTTTATTTTTCCCTTATTTGGGAAATTTAAGCATTTACAAATCTTTCATAATGTTCCTGATAGTAAGCCACTTGCTCTGGAAGTCCAAGCACATCAAAAATATGCATAGCCTCCTGCATCTGACAACAACCCTCTTCTTTCAGGTCTCTCTGGTAGAGAGCAAAACCTTTGAGATAATGAAAGATATTGCGCTCATAAAGCTTGATACCATTTCCAATCAACTTCTCCACATAGCCCTCAAAATAGTCCGCATCCGCAAAGGAACGGTTCTCCAAACAATGCTGGTAACAGTTAAGAGCTAAAATCAAAACGAGTTTTCGATGGCGACCAATTTCTTTATAGTACTCCTCTCGTTCCATGACTTCTCTGCCAATCCGAGCCACATAGTCCACATTGTAGAAAGTATAGAGATTACCGAAAAGAATCAACTCATACATGGTCCATTCTTCTGTTTGGAAAAGATAATCCGCCACCTTATCCAAATCACTCTGTTCCATACTGTAACTAGTATCTCTTTGACAAATAAGGCCTTGTAGCAGAATCCAATTCAGCTCAAAATAGAGGGGATTGGTCGAACTCTTCGCTTTCTTGAGCTGTTCCTTTTGAAGCTTTTGAAAACCTGCAATATCATTTGAGTAGTAAAGCGGAATAATCTGCGCCATCAAGGCAACATGTTCATGATTTTGAAAATCCCTAGCCTTGTCCATGAAATTTTCAATAGTCACATGAATATTGTCCAAAATCTCAAAGAAACGGGAAACTGCTAGGTCAGACTCCCCAAGCTCGAAGCGAGATAACTGAGAGGTTGAACATGATTCACCTGCCGCCTCTTTCAAGGAGTACTTCCCACTTGTTCGAAATTCACGAAATACCTTTCCAAGATGTTCCATTTCTTACACCTGCTCCGATAATTCTTCCCACTCAAGCATAGCTTCTTCCTGACGCTGGCTAATCTTATCAAGTTTTGCTTGTAATTCCATGAGCTTTTCAGCATCGTTGATTTCCAGCATTTGTTCAGAAATGGCTTGACTTTGAGTTTCTAACTCTTCAATTTCAGCTTCCAAACTCTCGATTTGTCGCATGAGTTTGCGAACTTCTTTTTGACTTTCTTTCTGGGCTTGGTAGTCATTGACTGGGCTCGGTTCTTTTGCTTGATTGCTAGTTGAAGCTTCCTCAGTTTGAATCATTTCTACTTCTGCTTTCTTATCAACATAGTAGTCATAATCTCCAAGGTAGAGGGTTGAGCCACTCTCAGACAATTCCAAAACGTGAGTGGCCACACGATTGATAAAGTAACGGTCGTGACTGACAAAGAGCAAGGTCCCATCAAAGTCAATCAAGGCATTTTCCAAGACTTCCTTGCTATCAATATCCAAGTGGTTGGTTGGCTCGTCAAGGATCAGGAAGTTGTTGTTTTCCATAGACAATTTAGCCAAAAGTAAACGAGCTTTCTCGCCACCTGACAGCATGCCAACTGATTTTTTAACATCATCACCAGAGAAGAGGAAGGCACCAAGGCGGTTGCGGATTTCAACTTCTGGTGTCAGTTTAAAATCATTCCAAAGTTCATCCAGAACAGTATTACTTGCTGTTAGCTTACTTTGAGTCTGATCATAGTAGCCAACCTCAACATTGGCACCAAAACGCTTCTCTCCTTTGATGAAGGGAATCTGATCCACAATAGACTTGATAAAGGTTGACTTCCCAATGCCGTTTGGTCCGACAATCGCAACAGCGTTCATCTTACGAAGGTCTAGGTTGATAGGCTCTGACAATATTTCCCCATCATAGCCAATAGCCGCATTTTCAACAGTCAGGACAACATTGCCCGATGTTTTTTCCGACTGGAAGGTCATATTGGCTGATTTCTTGCCATCTTCCGGCTTGTCCAAACGCTCCATTTTTTCTAGTTGTTTACGGCGAGATTGAGCACGTTTGGTCGTTGAAGCTCGGACTAGATTGCGATTGACAAAGTCTTCTAGAGCCGCAATTTCCTTCTGTTGCTTTTCATAGTTTTTTGCCTCAGTAGCTAGCTTTTGCTCCTTTAACTCAACAAAACGAGAGTAATTGCCTACATAACGATCCAAGGAATGCTTGGTCAAATCGAGTGTAACCGTCGCAACCTTGTCCAAAAAGTAACGGTCGTGACTGACAATAATAAGTGCACCACTATAGTTCACCAAGTAATTCTCTAGCCAGGCTATTGTTTCGATATCCAAGTGGTTGGTTGGTTCGTCCAAGGCCAAGAGATTTGGCTTTTCAAGGAGCATTTTAGCCAGTGCAAGACGAGTATTTTGACCACCTGAAAGCTCGGCAATTTTCATCTGCCACATAGACTCGTCAAACTTGAATCCATTTAAAATCGCGCGGATATCAGCTTCGTAGGTAAAGCCACCAGCCTGACGGAAATTCTCTGATAAACGATCATAATCCGCCATCAGTTTATCTAGATCTTCACCAAACTTTTCACCCATCTCCAACTCCATCTGACGCAGTTGTTTCTCCGTACGGCGTAGATCATCAAAGACATGGAGCATTTCATCATAAATGGTATTTTCAGACTCAAAACGGCTATCTTGGGCTAGGTAAGACAGAGAGATATCTTTTTTCTTATTGATTTCTCCACTAGTTGGCTCCTCTTCTCCAACCAAAATCTTCAAAAGAGTAGACTTACCCGCTCCATTTTTCCCAACAAGAGCAATTCGATCTCGTTCATCAACTTGCAGATTGATATGTTCAAAAAGAACCTCTCCAGCAAAAGATCGTTCAATTTTATTGGCTTGTAAAATAATCATACATCTATTTTACTATCTTTTTCTCTTTTGCACAATTGCAATGAAAAAAGTTCGAGTCATAAACCCGAACTTTTTTTCTTAGTATCCAATGCCTCCACGGAATGTGCGAGCCATATCACTCAATTCATAGTTTTTAGAAGAGGTGTCGATGGTCCATTTACCATCTTTCTTAGTCATTTTAATTTCATAACCCTCTTTTTTCATGTTATCACTAGTGTCTAGTGGAGTTGAATCAAATTGACTTGGAGCATTTTCTAAAATGTATTTCTCACCAGCTTTCATAGCTTCTGAGTAGTTGCTATATTTGCCCTTGTTCTCTTCATAGAACTTACGGCTCAATTCATGAACATCTAAGTTATCCAAGTCGATTGTTTCTGGTCTAACATAGACAATAGCATAATCTGGCAAGTATGTCTTCACTTTGTAATCAACTTTTGCTCTCTTAGCATTTGCTTTGATGTAGGCATCTGCGAATGTTCTAAGTTCTGAATCAGACGGTTTGTAGTTATAGAAGCCTTTTCCGAATGATTCTGTAAATTTCTTGATAAACTCTTCTTTATCAGCTTTCGCATCATTTGTGAATTCAGCACTATTATCGGAAGATTTTTTATCATCAGCAAGCGCCACAACTTGCGACTTATTATCAGTAGCACTTAGGTTCGTTCCACCGCCAGAACTTTCCCCATTAAGGTAAACAGCATCGACATATTTTTTCATTACATCTTTCGCTTCATCAATATGATCTTCATACTGACTTGGATCCACCTTGATTGCTACATCGTTATTCTTTTTAGAATTTTCTTTGATGTCATCGTAAAAGCTAGGTGCGAAGTGGAGTTCATACTTAGCGTTCTTGTCGACTTCATACACTACATAACCAGCAACGCTCTTTCCTTTAGAAAGACTGTCTCCATATGACATAAACTTGGTTTTACTGTCGCTTTCGTAGATTTGAATTGGTTGTAATTTTTCATCTTTTTCATTATAAAGCGTAATATCTTGGCTAGTAAAACTAAACTGTTTATCACGATTGTTCTTGATTTCGACTTGAAGTGCAAGGTAGCTTGAAGATGAATCTTCATCTTTAGGCAATACAAACATACCGTCTTTTACTGAAACTTCAAAGTTTGAGTTCGAGGCAGTACCATTGTCGCTTGCTTTTTTAGAAGCTCCACAGGCAACAAGTGCTAAAGCTGATAAAAGCAAGGCAGAATGCTTAAGAATTTTTTTCATTTTGATACATTAAAGGATTCTTTATAATATAAAAAGAATAGAATATAACAATATTTTTGATTTTTTTCTTCAACAAACCTACAAAATGAATTATAAACTTTCATGTTATAAAGGATCTAATAATTAATTTTTATCTCTAACTTAGTATAAGTTAGCATGGTACCCACCATTTTCCCGCTAAAGTGCATAAGTAAATTTCCTACATTTTAAGTTATGCTAACGTTTTACTAAAATATCAAATCGTGATATAATGAAAGCGATTAAAGCAATAGATAAAGGAGATACTCTATGACTTACCAAGAAAATTATCAAAAATGGGTCGATTTTGCCGACCTTCCCGACTATCTTCGTCAAGATTTAGAAAACATGGACGAAAAAACAAAAGAAGATGCTTTCTACACCAATCTTGAATTTGGTACTGCAGGTATGCGCGGCTTGATCGGTGCAGGTACAAACCGCATCAACATCTATGTTGTTCGTCAAGCAACTGAAGGTTTGGCTCGTTTGATTGAGTCAAAAGGTGGAAATGAAAAAGAATGTGGTGTGGCAATTGCCTACGATAGCCGTCACTTCTCACCTGAGTTTGCCTTTGAATCTGCTGCAGTTCTTGCTAAACATGGTATCAAATCTTACGTATTTGAAAGCCTTCGTCCAACTCCAGAACTGTCATTTGCAGTTCGTCACCTCAACTGTTTCGCAGGTATCATGATTACTGCCAGTCACAACCCTGCACCATTTAACGGTTACAAGGTTTACGGTAAAGACGGTGGGCAAATGCCTCCACATGACGCGGACGCTTTGACTACTTATATCCGTGGAATCGAAAATCCATTCGCTGTCGAAGTTGCTGATGTAGAAGCTGAAAAAGCTTCTGGCTTGATTGAAGTTATTGGCGAAGCTGTCGATGTGGAATACCTCAAAGAAGTTAAAGATGTAAACATCAACCCAACCTTGATTGAAGAGTTTGGTAAAGACATGAAGATTGTCTACACACCACTTCATGGTACTGGTGAAATGTTGGCTCGCCGTGCTCTTGCCCAAGCAGGATTTGACTCAGTTCAAGTCGTTGAAGCTCAAGCAACTCCAGACCCAGACTTCTCAACTGTAAAATCTCCAAACCCAGAAAACCAAGCAGCCTTCGCCCTTGCTGAAGAACTCGGCCGTCAAGTTGGTGCTGATGTTCTTGTGGCAACCGACCCAGACGCTGACCGTGTTGGTGTTGAAGTTCTTCAAAAAGATGGGAGCTACCTCAACCTTTCAGGTAACCAAATCGGTGCTATCATGGCTAAATACATCTTGGAAGCTCATAAGAGTGCTGGAACTCTTCCTGAAAATGCTGCTCTCTGCAAATCCATCGTATCAACTGACTTGGTAACGAAAATTGCTGAAAGCTACGGCGCAACTATGTTCAATGTCTTGACTGGTTTCAAATTTATCGCTGAAAAAATCCAAGAATTCGAAGAAAAACACAATCACACTTACATGATGGGATTTGAAGAAAGCTTCGGTTACTTGATTAAACCATTCGTACGTGATAAAGATGCCATCCAAGCCGTTCTTGTCGTTGCTGAACTTGCTGCCTACTACCGTTCACGTGGTTTGACACTTGCTGACGGTATCGAAGAAATCTACAAAGAGTACGGTTACTACGCTGAAAAGACTATTTCTGTTACCCTTTCTGGTGTTGATGGTGCCGAACAAATCAAAGCGATTATGGCTAAATTCCGTAACGATGCTCCAAAAGAATGGAACTCAACAGCTATCACTGTCGTAGAAGACTTCAAGGCTCAAACTGCTACTGCTGCTGATGGTACTGTGACAACTTTGACTACTCCTCCAAGTGATGTGTTGAAATATACACTTGCTGACGGTTCATGGATTGCAGTTCGCCCTTCAGGTACAGAACCAAAAATCAAGTTCTACATTGCCGTTGTGGGTGAAAGCAACGAAGAATCACAAGCTAAGATTGCTAACATCGAAGCAGAAATCAATGCGTTTGTGAAATAACACTCTATAAAGATGAGATAAACTAGTCTCATCTTTTTTTCGTATCAAATCTAAGCAATTTTAGGAACTTTGTGGCATACTAGACATATCAATGAAAGCGAGGTAAACTCATGGAACAATTTTTAGAAAATATTAAAGATCTTGAAGTCACAACTGTTTCCCGTGCTCAAAAAGCACTTGATAAGAAAGAAACTGCAACCTTCTTCATCGGTCGTAAAACTTGCCCTTACTGCCGTAAATTTGCTGGCACTTTGGCTGGTGTCGTAGCTGAAACCAAAGCCCACATCTACTTTATCAACAGTGAAGAACCAAGCCAACTCAATGAGTTGCAAGAATTCCGCTCACGCTATGGAATCCCAACCGTACCAGGCTTTGTCCACATTGCAGATGGCCAGATCAAGGTCCGTTGCGACTCTTCCATGTCCGCACAAGAAATCAAGGACTTTGCTGGATTGTAAAAAATATAAAAAAAGAAGGCACTCGCCTTCTTTTTTATATCTCTGTCAGTGGTGTTGCTGTATCTGGGGAGGTGTCGTAAACTTTAAAGTCTACTCCTACTCCCAAATCAGCTTGTGCTAGCTGGTTGACCATGGTCATATGAGCCAGCTCCTTGATATTGTTCTCTTTGGACAAATGCCCAAGGTAGATTTTCTTGGTTCGATTTCCCATTGCACGAATCATGGCCTCAGCACCATCTTCGTTAGAAAGGTGACCGAGATCTGATAGGATTCGCTGTTTTAGACGCCAAGCGTAAGATCCTGATCGCAAAATCTCTACGTCGTGGTTGGACTCGATGAGATAACCGTCTGCATTTTCGACAATTCCTGCCATTCTATCACTAACATAGCCTGTATCGGTCAACATGACGAAGCTCTTGTCGTCTTTCATAAAGCGGTAAAACTGTGGTGCTGCTGCATCATGGCTAACCCCAAAACTCTCAATGTCGATATCACCAAAGGTTTTGGTTTTACCCATTTCAAAAATATGCTTCTGCGATGAATCCACCTTGCCAAGATACTTGCTATTTTCCATAGCCTGCCAAGTCTTTTCATTGGCGTAAAGGTCCATACCATATTTGCGAGCCAATACACCAACTCCATGAATATGATCTGAATGTTCATGCGTAATCAAAATCGCATCCAAATCTTCAGGTTTGCGATTGATTTCGCTCAAAAGACTGGTGATTTTCTTACCAGACAAGCCTGCATCCACTAAGATTTTCTTTTTTGGCGTTTCCAGATAAAAGGAATTTCCACTGGAACCTGATGCTAAAATACTGTATTTAAAGCCTTTTTCACTCATTCTAGTCTTCTATTTCGTCCTCCCATATTTCTTCTTTTACGGCATCCTTATCATAAGGGAGCACTATGGTAAAGGTTGAGCCCTTACCGTATTCGCTTTTTGCCCAAATAAAACCATTGTGTTGTTTGATGATTTCTTTCGCGATAGCCAGACCCAGACCAGTTCCACCCTGAGCACGACTTCTTGCGCGATCCACACGGTAAAAGCGGTCAAAAATCCTAGGCAAATCTTGTTTTGGAATCCCAAGACCTTGGTCAGAAATTGATAAGATCATCTGGTCATCCGTGGTTTTCATGCTGACCGTAATCTTCCCACCATCTGGGGAATACTTGATGGCATTGTTAAGAATATTATCAATCACCTGGGTCATCTTATCCGTATCAATCTCAATCCAAACTGAAGTTATTGGATAATCTCTCACTAGCTCATATTTTTTCTCTTCATCCTGATTTCTCATCTTATCAAAACGGTTGAGGATAAAGGTGATAAAGGCTGTAAAGTTAATCAACTCTATATCCAGTTTACTAGTCGCATTGTCAATACGAGAGAGATGCAAGAGGTCTGTCACCATACGCATCATACGGTTGGTTTCATCGAGTGAAACCTTGATAAAATCAGGAGCAACAGGATCATACAGGGCTCCCTCGTCCAAGGCTTCGAGATAAGATTTAACACTGGTCAAAGGAGTACGCAACTCATGACTGACGTTCGAAACAAAGAGTCTCCGCTCACGCTCTTCCTTCTCCTGCTCGGTCGTATCATGCAAAACGGCAACCAAACCAGAGATGAACCCAGACTCGCGGCGGACAAGGGCAAAACGTACACGAAGGCTCAAATATTCACCATTAGCATCCTGAGAATCAATCGTCAACTCAGGAATCTGTGTAATCAGATCACGCAGCTCATACTCATCTTCTATCTTTAGTAATTCAAGAATGCTTTTATTAAGAACCTCTTCTTTCTGCACACCTAGCTGTTTTTTTGCCATATCGTTGATCATAGTAATCTGGCCACGGCGATTGGTCGCAAGGACACCATCTGTCATATAGGAAAGAATGCTATGCAACCTCTTACTCTCTTGTTCCAGATTTTCTTGGGTCAAACGAATAACTTCTGACAAATCATTCAGATTATTGGTGATGTTGGTGATCTCTGTACTACCTTGCAAGTCCAAAACTTGAGAATAATCACCTGCAATTAAGTCCTTAACCTTCTGATTTATCTCTTTTAACCGGATGTTATCCCGACGGTTTTCCAGCAAGAGCAAGGTCACCACTAGGATAAAGCCAAGTAAAATCAGGATAAAGATAAAATCACTGGTCAGAATAGTTTGTCTAATATCTTCAATCATTATTTTTCATATAGTAGCCAACACCACGACGTGTGAGGATATACTCTGGACGGCTTGGTGTGTCTTCAATTTTTTCACGCAAACGTCGGATAGTCACGTCCACCGTACGAACATCACCAAAATAGTCATACCCCCAAACAGTCTCAAGCAAGTGTTCACGCGTAATCACTTGTCCAATATGAGAGGCCAAGTGATACAAGAGTTCAAACTCACGGTGGGTCAAATCTAATTCCTCACCATATTTCTTAGCCACGTAAGCATCTGGAACGATTTCCAAATCACCAATTTGTAAGGGCTGCGTCTTCTTCTCATCAGACTCTTGGCTATCTACTGAAGCAAGATCTGTACGACGAAGTAAAGCTTTCACACGGGCTTGCAACTCACGGTTTGAGAAGGGTTTTGTAACATAATCATCTGCACCTAACTCTAAACCAATAACCTTGTCAAACTCACTATCCTTAGCTGAGAGCATGATAATCGGCACACTGCTAGTCTTACGAATAGCTTTAGCAACTTCTAAACCATCGATTTCCGGGAGCATCAAGTCTAGAATAATAATATCTGGTTGCTCTGCTTCAAATAGCTCGATTGCCTCACGACCATTAAATGCGGTTACAACTTCGTAACCTTCCTTGGTCATATTAAACTTAATAATATCCGAGATTGGTTTCTCATCATCTACAATTAATATTTTTTTCATTTTATCACCTTTTCTCTATCTATTATAACAAAAAAATACAAAGAAGGCACAAATGGCTACTGTAAGTCTTCATCTTCAAGAGCTGTTTTATAAGCCTGCCAAATCTTTTGTTGAGGCTTCGCAAGTGGATAATCAGAAAACTCCTGAGGAGAAATCCAACGAACTTCTCTGTCAGAAAACTGTTTCAAATCTGTCACTTGACCTGCTAGGATTTGAATATGCCATTTCCGATGACTAAATACATGCTTTACCTGGTCAAATACTTGCTGGGACCAATTAACTTCTAAATCATAATCCTGTTCAAAGTTTTCTTGAGGACTTGGTCCAAAAGCTCTACTTTCCTCTTTGACTTGTGAAAAGAGATCTAGTTGATTATCGTCGCTAGAGAAATCGTCAACTTCAATCAGTGGGAAATGCCAAAAACCGGCTAACAGTTTCTCACTTTCATTTTTCTCAAGAAGATATTGACCACGGTCATTGCGCACAACCAAAGCCTTGAGATAGATTGTAAGAGGCTTTTTCTTGGGTTCTTTAATCGGATATACATCCATAGTTCCATTCTGATACGCCGCACTAAAGTCCTTAACAGGGCTTTCTTCTGGTCTAGGATTAACTGGCGCCTCTATGTCAGAACCTAAATCCATCAGAGCTTGGTTAAAGTCTCCTGGCCGTTCTGGGTCAATCAATATTTCCATCATGGCTTGGAAAATCTTTCGATTGCTGGGAACTCCGATATCATGATTAACCTCAAACAAGCGTGCCAAAACTCGCATGACATTGCCATCAACCGCTGGCTCAGGCAAGTTAAAAGCAATACTGGAAATAGCTCCCGCGGTGTAAGGGCCAATCCCTTTTAAACTAGAAATTCCTTCATGGGTGTTTGGGAATCGACCACCAAAGTCAGCCATAATCTGCTGGGCTGCAGCCTGCATATTGCGCACTCGAGAATAATAGCCTAATCCCTCCCAAGCCTTCAACAAACGCTCTTCAGGGGCATTCGCCAAACTTTCTACTGTTGAAAACCAGTCCAAGAATCGTTCGTAGTATGGAATAACTGTATCCACTCTGGTCTGCTGGAGCATGATTTCAGATACCCAGATGTGATAAGGATTTTTACTTCTCCGCCAAGGTAAATCTCGCTTGTTTTCATCATACCAGTTGAGGAGTTTCTCACGAAAGGAAATAATCTTCTCCTCTGGCCACATGTCAACACCGTATTCTTTCAAATCTAACATATATCTAGTATAACATACAAGCTTCTAACTGTCCTTTTCTTAGCGCTAAAAAGCCTCTTCCCAAAGGAAAGAGGACTATTTTTTATTGATGAACTGCTTGAGCTGCTGTGATAAGGGTCAACTTGTACACATCATCTGCATTACATCCACGAGAAAGGTCGTTTACTGGTTTATTCAAACCTTGCAATACAGGACCTACAGCCGCGAAGCCACCAAGACGTTCTGCAATCTTATAGCCAATATTCCCCGCTTCGATACCAGGGAAGATAAAGACAGTTGCTTGCCCAGCAACGTTACTTCCTGGAGCTTTCAATGCTGCAGTTTCAGGGTGGAAGGCAGCATCAAATTGCAATTCTCCATCGATTTCAAGGTCAGGACGCAAATCGTGTGCAATTTTTGTTGCTTCAACAACTTTATCAACACTATCACCAAAACCTGAGCCTTTAGTAGAGTAGCTCAACATTGCAATTTTAGGTTCAATACCAAACATTTTAGCTGTAATAGCCGAGTTGATAGCAATCTCAGCCAAGGCTTCCGCATCTGGATTGATATTAATGGCACAGTCACCAAATAGGTAACGTTCCGTACCACGAACCATGAGGAAGGCACCTGACGTACGAGTAACGTTTGGACGAGTTTTAATGATTTGTAGGGCTGGGCGAACTGTTGAGGCAGTTGAGTGAATAGCTCCTGACACCATACCGTCAACCAATCCCAAGTATACTAGCATCACACCAAAGTAGTTGACATCTTCAACCAAAACTTTGCGCGCTTCTTCTTCAGTCATTTTACCCTTACGACGCTCTACCAAGGCAGCAACCATTTCTTCAAATTGAGGATAGTGTTGGGGATCAATCACTTCATAACCATCCATGATCCCCTCGATTTCGAGATAAATTTTAATTTTTTCTGGGTTCCCAAGCAAAACGGGAACAACTTCTGTTTCTTTTACCAAGCGTTTTGTTGCCTGAAGAATACGAGGTTCTTCCCCTTCAGGGAGAACAATACGAGCATTTTTGCCAACTAGGTTGGCTTTGAGACTTTCAAAAACTTCCATGAGTTTTCTCCTTTAAGAAAATAAATTATACTCCAAATAGATTTTAAAGAGTATTAGTTGATAACTGAGTAATAAGATTGCTGAAATCATCCGGTAAGGGGCTTTCTAGTTGTAAATCTTGCTCTAGAAAGGGATGATAAAAAGATAAATAATGGCAATGCAAGGCCTGACGCTGAATGCCGTCGTCTAAACTTCCTCCATAGAGATCGTCTCCTAAAAGAGGAAAACCGATGTGAGAAAAATGCACTCGGATCTGATGAGTTCGTCCAGTATGCAGTTGAATATCGACCAGGTGAATATCTCCATAAGACGCTACAACTTTGTAAGATGTATGAGCGTATTTCCCACCTTTGGCAACCCGTCTCGTGATAATGGAGTCCACATCACGCGCAATCGGGGCGATAATCTCCCCTTCAGGCTCCAAGACACCAACTCCTTTAACCAGTGCAAAATACCGTTTTTCGATAGACTTTCGTTGCAACTGCTTGTCTAAACGTGCATGAGCATAACCATGCTTGGCAAAAAGCATCAAACCAGATGTATCTCTATCAAGCCTGGTCACGATATGAACTTGATGATTCTCATAGTTTTGCTTGACATAGTAGCCCTTGATAAAATTGGCAATGGTATTGGAATGATTGACACTGGGGATGGAAGCTACTCCATAAGGCTTATTCAAAACCAGAAAATGGTCATCCTCATACAATATATCTAACGGTCGATCAATAGCTTCAAGGCTCTCAAATCCTTCCTCTGTTGGAATGTCAATAGTTACCCTGTCTCCAATATCTAAGAGATAAGTCGCATTTTGAGGTTGGTCATTGACCAGAATAGCCCCACCTCGAAACTTAATCTTAGCCAGAAGTCCCTTAGAAACCTCGTGTTTTTTGAGGAAGGTCTTGACTTTGACATGCTCATCTGCGATAAATTCGAACCTCATTCATCCACCTCGCCAATGAAGGCATCTTTGACACGATTCCAGAAACTAGTGTGGCTTGGAGTCGCTACGAAGTGAATCTTATAATGGTCGATTTGATACTCAATCCGTTCGATATTACGGAATGAATAGACGCTGTTATCGACAGATATCGTGTGGTAATCATTGCGTGTTGGAAAGAGTTCAATCTTATCTTTTTTGGGAATAATGATTGATGATCCCAAAGTGCGATAGACTCGATTATTGAGGCTCGCTATTTCCGTCAACTGCAAGGCTTCAATAGTAGGATGCAAGACAGCTCCACCCAAGGACTTGTTGTAGGCAGTACTTCCCGTCGGCGTTGAAACAGTCACTCCATCTCCACGAAATCGCTCGAACGGAACATGGTTAATGATGATATCTGCCACCATGGTGCGGTCTGATCGACGGATGCTGGCTTCATTTAAGGCTCGGAAGATTTTCACTTCTCCATTTTCAAGCGTTACCTTGACATTCAAAACAGGATAGGAAACTTTGGCACCCGTATCTAGTAAAAGATTTGTCACCAACTGATCCAGCTCAAAATCACGATAATCTGTGTAAAATCCCAAATGCCCTGTATGAACACCTACAAATCGAACCTTGTCTAACTGATTCTCATACTTGTGAAAGGCAGACAAAAGCATCCCATCGCCACCAATCGAAATCACGATGTCGGGATTGGTATCGTTCAGTATAAAATGTTGTTTCTTTAGTTTTTCCCTCAGTTCATGCAAAACCTTCTGACTCTGCGGCTTTCTATTTGCTATGAGGTCAACTCGTTTACCTGTATTCTTCATCTGTATCGTCACTATTTCCTACACCGTCATTTAATTTTCTGCTCAATGGATCAAAGAGAGCCTGTGCTTCCTGGATGTCATCTCGAATCTTACCCATTTCTTCATCTAGCTGATGAGCAATTTTGGCTGTGATTTCCAGCCTTTTCCTGATTTCTTCTGGGAAATCACCCTGGTATTTATAATTGAGCGAGTGCTCAATCGTAGCCCAGAAATTCATGGCTAAAGTACGTATTTGAATTTCCGCCAAAATCGTCTTAGCTCCGTTGATCGTATCAACCGTGTATTCGACAACTACGTGATAAGAACGATAACCTGAAGCCTTACGATGAGTGATATAGTCTCGTTCCTGAACGATTCTCATATCTTGGCGTTTACGTAGAATCTCAACTACTTCTTTAACGTCATCAACAAACTGAACCATGACACGTAAACCAGCAATATCTTGCAGATCATGTTCTAGATTTGCATAAGTAATTCCTCGACGAGCCATCTTTTCTTTGATACTTTCAATCGGTTTGACACGACCTGTTACAAACTCAATCGGAGAATGCTTGTTTTGCTTACGATACTGTTTGCGAATTCCTCGAAGTTTTATCTTCAATTCACCAACAGCCTGAATGTAAGGATCTAAAAATTCTTCCCATTCTATGGTCATACTTTCTCCCTTGTAATGTTTGATTGCTCTGTCGAAAATCTTTGATTTTTTCAGTACATTCGTATACAATAAATACATTGTCCATTATACCATAAATCGCTTTCAAAGATATAGAAAAGGTTGAAAAAATGAAACATTTAGAAATAGAATTGAAAACACTTCTGAAAAAAGAGGAATATGATCATCTAAAAAAACAGTTTTCCCATATCCAACCCGTCCTTCAGAAAAACTACTACATTGACACACCTGATTTTCAATTGCGTGAAAAGAAGGTTGCCATGCGCATTCGCACCTTTTCAGATTGGGCAGAATTGACCTTGAAAGTGCCTCAAACTGTAGGAAATATGGAATACAACCAGAAACTAACTCTTCCAGAAGCTGAATCATACTTAGAAAAACAAAAACTACCTCAAGGGCTCGTTCTAGAGAAGCTCGCTAAGATTGGCATCGAAAGCCATGATTGGCTTGTTCTAGGCTGTCTTTCAACTCTACGTTATGAAACGAAAACTGAAATTGGCTTAATGGCCTTAGATGAAAGTCACTACTTTGACCAAACGGACTATGAACTGGAGCTTGAAGTCACCGACCATGAAAAAGGGAAAGCCGATTTTCAGAAATTTTTAGATGAAAATCAGATAACTTATCAGAAAGCTCCATCAAAATTAATTCGTTTTATTAAAAGCATGAAAAAAAGCTGAAATAATCTCCTTTTTTTGGTAAAATAGAAAAGATAAAAATAAATGATCTGGCTTTGAAAAACAAAACTTTCTCAAAGAAGATTCACACAGTTTACAGAGGACGGTCTATAATGTCAGATAGAAACAACATGAAACTTTTCACCCTAAATTCTAACCATGAAATCGCTCAAAAGATTGCGGATACAGTTGGTGTACCTCTCGGGAAGTTATCCTCTCGACAATTTTCTGACGGCGAAATCCAGGTCAACATCGAAGAAAGTGTCCGTGGTTACGATGTCTACATCATCCAGTCAACCAGCTACCCTGTTAGCAACCACTTGATGGAGTTGTTAATCATGGTTGACGCTTGTGTACGTGCAAGTGCTCATAGTATCAACGTTGTCCTTCCTTACTTTGGTTATGCACGTCAGGATCGTATTGCTTCTTCTCGCGAACCCCTCACTGCGAAACTGGTTGCCAATATGCTTGTCAAAGCTGGTGTTAGCCGTGTTCTAACGCTTGACCTCCATGCTGTTCAGGTCCAAGGTTTCTTTGACATTCCTGTAGACAATCTTTATACTGTTCCTCTATTTGCTAAGCACTACTGTGATAAAGGGCTTCTTGGTTCTGATGTTGTTGTTGTCAGTCCAAAGAACTCTGGTGTTAAACGTGCACGTAGTTTGGCTGAATATCTTGATGCTCCTATCGCTATCATTGACTACGCCCAAGACGATTCTGATCGTAACGAAGGCTATATCATTGGGGATGTTGAAGGCAAAAAGGCTATCTTGATTGACGATATCCTAAATACTGGTCGTACTTTCTCTGAAGCAGCTAAAATCGTTGAACGTGAAGGCGCAACTGAGATTTATGCAGTATCTAGTCACGGTTTATTTGTTGAAGGGGCAGCAGACCTTCTTGACGCTACAAACATCAAAGAAATCCTTGTGACAGACTCAGTAGCAACCAAAGAAAGAACTCCAGAAAATGTATGTTACATTACTGCTAGCGAATTAATCGGAGATGCGATCGTCCGCATCCATGAAAGAAAACCAGTCAGCCCACTCTTTGCTTACAACAAAAAGAAATAAGGTGATTCTTTGATTTATTTGGACAATGCTGCAACGACTCCTATGTCAGCAGTAGCTATTTCTGAAATGACCAAGGTCATGCAAGAAACTCATGGTAATCCTTCTAGTATTCATGGTCATGGTCGGCAGGCTGGCAAACTCTTGCGAGAAGCTCGTCAAGACTTAGCCCTCTTACTAGGAACAAAACCTCAACATATCTTTTTTACATCTGGCGGTACAGAAAGTAACAATACAGCCATCATTGGCTATTGTCTCCGTCATCAAAATCGTGGAAAACATATCATCACGACAGCTATTGAACACCATTCTGTGCTTGAAACCATTGATTATTTGGTGCAACATTTTGGCTTTGAAGCGACTATCATCCAACCAGTAAATCAAGAAATCACTGCCCAACAGATTCAAGAAGCTTTACGTGACGACACCATCCTCGTTTCTACCATGTATGCCAATAATGAAACTGGCAGTCTCTTACCCATTGCTGAGATTGGACATGTTTTAAAAGAGCATCCCGCTGCTTATCATGTTGATGCTGTTCAAGCTATCGGGAAAGTTCCCATCCATCCCGAGGAATTAGGAATTGATTTCCTCAGTGCTTCTGCCCACAAATTCCATGGACCAAAGGGAATCGGCTTTCTTTATGCTTCTTCCGCGGACTTTGATTCCTATCTTCACGGTGGAGACCAAGAACAAAAGAAACGGGCTGGAACAGAAAACCTCGCTGCCATTGTAGGCATGGTCGCTGCTCTCAAAGAAGATTTAAATTACCAACTTGAGCATTACCAAAAACTAAGCGCACTTAAATCTACTTTTTTAGAAGAAATTGCAGGTCTCGACTACTATCTCAATGAAAGCAATCACCAACTACCTTATGTTGTCAACATTGGCTTTCCTGGTCAAAAAAATGATTTGCTCTTGCTACGGTTAGACCTTGAAGGAATTTCAATTTCTACTGGTTCAGCTTGTACTGCTGGTATTGTACAAACCAGTCATGTGCTTGAAGCTCTTTATGGGCCTGATCCTCATCGTTTAACAGAATCTGTCCGTATCAGTCTGTCTCCTCTTAATACCGAGGAAGAACTGAAACAACTCGCACAAACCTTAAAAAATATTATTGGAGATTAATCTAATGGCATTCGAAAAAACCATTAAACTACAAAACTGCCGCTACGACTACACACTTAGCCCAACTGTCAAAAAGTTCACACTGAAAGATAATACTTTTTTTGAAACAAAAGTTGGAAACTTCGAACTGACTCGTCTACTTGAAAAAGTACCCAACAGTGGTGAAGGCTTCAAACTAAAAATCATCATCAATAAAGACCTTACAGGTGCTAAACTCAACATCACTGACAAGTCTGGCCTTCGTTTGGTGAATATCTTTAAATCAGAAGACCACCACATTCATCAGGAAAAATTCTACTTCCTCATGGACAGCCTTGTAGAACGCGGTATCTTCACTAAAGAAGAAAGATAATTGACTATGTATCGACTTACCTATCAAGATAACTATCACGTAGAACGTACACTTGAATATAAGGATTACGAAGAGCTCATGTTATCTCTATCTGGCTGTGTGACCCTACCTGATACTCTCCTAATCAGCTCCTTAACGCTGAATGATAAGGTGATTTATCAAGGATTGGTTGGCGATCTCTACCGTTTTCTATCGCAAGCTCATTTTTCAGATAAAAACTAAGAAATTTCTTAGTTTTTTCTTGTTTTTGTTGATTTTTTCACAATGTTTCTATAAAATAGAAGAATAGAAAGGTTGTGATTTTGTGAAAGATAAACAGTCTGCTATTCCAAAAGCAACAGCAAAAAGACTCTCTCTTTACTATCGAATTTTTAAGAGATTTCATGCAGAAAAAATCGAACGTGCCAACTCTAAGCAAATTGCAGAAGCTATCGGTATCGATTCTGCGACTGTTCGTCGTGATTTTTCCTATTTTGGTGAACTAGGTCGTCGTGGTTTTGGTTATGATGTTAAAAAACTGATGAATTTTTTTGCTGATCTCCTAAATGATAACTCAATTACAAATGTTATGTTGGTTGGAATTGGAAATATGGGACATGCCCTTCTCCACTACCGCTTCCACGAGCGTAACAAAATGAAAATTATCATGGGCTTTGACCTAGATGACCATCCAGAAGTTGGAAGCCAGACACCTGATGGGATTCCAATCTATGGTATCTCACAGATTAAAGAAAAAATCAAACAAGCAGATGTCAAAACTGCTATCCTAACAGTTCCAAGTGTTCAATCACAAGAAGTCGCCAATCTTTTGGTTGAGGCAGGTATAAAAGGTATTCTCAGCTTTTCCCCTGTTCACCTTCACCTCCCAAAAGATGTGGTCGTTCAGTATGTCGATTTGACAAGCGAACTCCAAACTCTCCTCTATTTTATGCGTAAAGAGGATTAGAAAGCGAAAGCATTTATGGAAAAACCAGTTATTGGGATTACAGGAAATGAAAAAGCTCATCCAGATGATGACATCATGATGAGCTATGCAGCAAAGGGCTTTGTTGAAGGAGTCAAGGACGCTGGCGGAATTCCAATCATCCTACCGATTGGTGATCAAGAAATGGCTACCCATTACATCAGTATCATTGATAAGCTCATCCTAACGGGTGGGCAAAATGTTGATCCAAAATACTATGGTGAACCAAAGGCTATTGATAGTGATGACTACCACCTTCAAAGAGATATTTTTGAACTAGCACTTATCAAAGAAGCGATTAAACAAAAGAAGCCAATTTTCTCTGTTTGTCGGGGTACCCAGCTCTTTAATGTTGCTATGGGAGGAACGCTTCACCAAGATATCGAAGACCACTGGCAGGATTGTTCAGCCGAATACACGACCCAACGCCTCGTAACGGAACCTGATACGATTCTCCGAGAAATCTATGGAGAAATCTCTCACATCAACTCCTTCCACCACCAGAGCATTAAAGATCTAGCCTCAAATCTTAAGGTTGTAGCACATGATCCTAAAGATGGAATCATTGAGGCTGTGACAACTACGGACGGCTTCCCTTATCTTGGTGTTCAATGGCATCCTGAATTTCTCTTTGAAAACCGCCCCAAAGATAAAACGCTGTTTGACTATGTTGTTAACGAACTCTAGGACTTATAAATAGGTTATTAATCATGAATGAAATTAAAATACCTTCTACTCATGAGATTTTGAGAGATATAGAAGCTAATGTTTTCATATCTTATAAGGAAAAGGAAGCTAATCTTTTCTTATCAAACAATGAAAAAGAAATAAGGGTTTGCTTTCATCTTTCTAATCTCTATAGACTTTTAACAGCGGAAAGTTACCAATCTTTTTCTAAGAATAAAGAGAATTTCGATAAACTATCTCAAAAAGAAAAACAGCTGAAAGAAATGTCTAAAAAGGCAAAACTATTTTGTAAAAAGGCAGATGCTAAACTAAAAAGTAAATTTCATTCACGTCTTTACTTTTACAGAGATATTCTCATTCATAAAAAAAGATATTATAAAATCGAAGATTTCAATTCGATTGTCAACTTTATCGTTCAAGAAGATTTACTTGTACCCACGATAAAACCTCTTCCTGTTATCAATATGGCAGAAGTAGATTCCTATGTTTTAAAAGTAATTGAGTAAGATCATGTGCATTCTTAAATCAAATCCGTCTTTTCACGGTAACTAAAGTAATCAGAGTGAGAGACAATCAAATGGTCCAAGAACACAATTCCCATCAGTTCGCAGGCTTCCTTGACTAGTTTAGTGACATGGTTGTCGTTTCGACTAGGAGATACAGCACCGGATGGATGATTGTGAACGAGAATCACAGACATTGCCATATGCTTCAAAGCATAGTGAAGGATTTCTCTCGGTTCAGCAATACTGCGTGTCGCAGATCCGATAAAAATAGTTTGCTGATGGATGATTTGATTTTGAGTATTGAGATAGAGCGCCACTAGGTGCTCTTGTTTTTTGTCGCCAAGTTCCTGTTGCATTTTCTTGGCTAGTTTTTGACTGCTGAGAATACTTTCCATCTCAAGGGTTTCATGTTTGTGAATGCGATGTCCCAGTTCAATCACCGCTTGTAGTTCAATGGCCTTAATCCGTCCAATACCAGACAAACTCTGCAATTCCTGCAGGGTCATTTTTTTCAAATCAGTTAGACTGTTAAGACTATTCAAGACTTTTTGGGCAATTTCAAAGACATTTGCCTGACGAGTTCCAGTTCTGAGCAGAATAGCTAGTAATTCTTGATTGCTCAGAGCCTCTGCTCCTTCTTTAACTAGTCTTTCTCTAGGCAAAAGTGAATCTTCTTGGAATGAAATACTGTACATAAAAATCCTCCTCACTTTATTATTCGTGAGAAGGATGAAAAATTAGATTTTTTTCTCAATTGGGGCAACACTGGCTAAGAGTTTTTTCAGCCCCACTTCTGGGAAATTGATTTTCAATTCCTGCGTAGCACCACTACCTGAAACTTCAAGGACCGTTCCCTCTCCCCACTTTTTGTGAAGTGCAATATCGCCAATGGACCAACTTGTATCAGTCGAATCTTTTTTATTTCCGGTTGCAAATTGTCCAAATGGAAGACCACTTGACTGGATAGAGCTTGGCGCAGCATTGCGTTTTCGTTCTTGAAGCGCCTGAGCCAAACTCATTCCTTGACCGAAAGCAATCCCACCACTACTATAAGATGCCTTAAAACTGGGATTCGCTGGTCGAGCCAAGCCCTGATACTCAAGCAGGTCCGAACTGATTTCATTGATAAAACGGGTTGGACGATTGTAGCTAGTACGACCGAAAAGCAAGCGAGAGTTGGCATTTGTCAGATAGAGGATCTTTTCTGCGCGTGTGATACCGACATAGGCCAAACGGCGTTCTTCTTCCAGCTCATCAGGATCCTCAGCTGCGCGGCTAAGCGGAAAGACATTTTCCTCCATCCCGATGATAAAGACAACCGGAAACTCAAGCCCTTTCGCTGCATGGAGGGTCATCAAGGTTACTTCCGATGTCTCCTGACTGCCTGAATCCGTATCCGCAATCAAGGCTAGGTCATTCAAGAAACGACTGAGTTTATCTAAACCTGTTTCCTCTTCCTGACTATCAGGATTGTCATCAAAGTTCTTGGTAACAGAGAGGAACTCTTCAATATTTTCAACCCGAGCCTTGCTTTCCAAGGTTGCTTGGGCATTAAGAATTTCCACATAACCTGTTTTTTCAAGAACCGCTTCAACTAACTCTGTAATGGTTAATTGGTCAACTTGCTCCCGCAAACCCAGAATCATATTGGCAAAGTCCCAGATAGACTGGGCTGCTTTTCCTTTGATGCCAGACAGCATGATATTAGCTGAAGCATCCAGCATAGACATGTCTTGCATATTCGCAAAATCGCGAATTTTCTCAACGGTTCCTGGGCCGATTCCGCATTTAGGTTCGTTAATAATGCGCTCAAAACTGATATTATCACTCAAATTGGCAATGAGATTAAGATAGGCGATAATATCTCGGATTTCCTTACGACTGTAGAACTTAGTCCCTCCAACCATAGTATACGGAATATTGGACTTGAGCAGGGCTTCCTCAATAGTACGAGATTGCGCATTAGTCCGATAAAGAACTGCAAAATCCTTGTGGAGGAAGTTTTGAGTTCGACCAAGTTCATCGATGGTTTTGGCTACAAAAACAGCCTCATCTTGTTCGTCATTTGCGCGATAATAAACGATTTGCTCCCCATCGGCATTATGAGTCCAGAGATTCTTAGGTCGACGATTTTTATTGTTTTTGATGACGTCATTGGCAGCTTGGAGAATGGTTTTGGTTGAACGGTAATTTTCCTCTAACAAAACGACCTTGGCGTTAGGGTAATCTTTCTCAAAATCCAAGATATTCTGCATATCAGCCCCACGCCAACCGTAGATAGACTGGTCCGCATCACCGACCACGCAGATATTTTTAAAGCGTGAAGCCAAGAGTTTGACCAGTTGGTACTGGGCATGGTTGGTATCTTGGTACTCATCAACATGGATGTACTGGAACTTCTGCTGGTAGTAGGTCGAGACATCAGGATTCTGATCAAAGAGACGCAGGGTCAACATAATCAAATCATCAAAGTCAACGGACTCAGACTGACGAAGCTCTTTCTGATAGGCTGTATAACACTGGGCTACGATTTGCGTGTACATATCACCAGCTTGGGCAGCATAAGCCACATCATCAATCAAGTCATTCTTAGCATTAGAAATGGTTCCCAAAATAGTCCGTTCATTCCATTTTTTAGGATCCAAGTTTAATTGCTTGAGAATGCGCTTCATAAGAGTTCGTTGCTCTCCTGGATCTATAATGGTGAAGTTCCGATTGTAGCCAATATGATCCGCATCGCGACGTAGGATACGAACACACATGGAGTGAAAGGTCGCAATTAGGCAGTCCTGTGTTGCTGGATTGAGCCCATAGGCACGCTCCTTCATCTCACGCGCAGCCTTATTGGTAAAGGTAATGGCCAAGATATTCCAAGGATTGACCATCTTTTCATCAATCAAGTAGGCGATTCTGTGAGTTAAAACACGAGTCTTTCCAGAACCAGCACCCGCCATGATTAACAAGGGCCCTTCTGTCGTTTGCACCGCCTCAGCCTGACGGTCATTCATTCCATTCAATAATGCGTTCATTTTCTCTTCCTTACTCTTGAAGTCAATGTTTCTATTATATCAAAAATCAGAGAAAATATCTTTACCTAAACTGTTTGCGTGTGGAATTCTACTCTCTCATATCATCAGGAGGAGTCAATGACTTTTGCATCCAAACGATATCATGCCATTTTTCAAACTTATAGCCTATCTTAGGGAAATGAGCTACTTGTTCATAGCCCCTCTTTCGGTGAAGAGAAATGCTCCTATCATTTGGCAAAGCGATACAAGCTAAGAAGCGTAAGTAACCCCTAGACACTAGTTCTTCCTCCAGACGGTCATAGAGTAGACTCCCTAACCCTCGACCTTTGGCTTCTTGATGCAAGTAAATTGACACTTCGACTGACCAATCATAGGCTCTCCTATCATAATAGGTGGAAGCATAGGCATATCCCAAAATTTTGCCTTCTTCCTCTAGCACTAGATAAGGATATTTAAGCAAGGTCTTTTGGATTCTTCTTTGAAATTCTTCAACACTTGGCACCTCGTATTCAAATGTAATGGCTGTATTAAGGACATAGGGAGCATAAATTGCAAGCAGTTCTGGAATATCAGACTCCCTTACTGTTCGAATCGTTGGCATATATTTCTCTTTCTAAAATCGAAAATGAGCTTGGATAGATTTTCCAAACTCATTTGAAATCAATTGCAATATACTAGAACAATCCTAAAACGGTTCCATCGCTTTCAACATCCATATTAAGAGCGGCTGGACGTTTTGGAAGGCCTGGCATGGTCATAACATCACCTGTTAAGGCAACGATGAAGCCTGCACCTAATTTTGGTACCAATTCACGGATGGTAATTTCAAAGTTCTCTGGTGCTCCAAGTGCATTTGGATTGTCTGAGAAACTATACTGAGTTTTAGCCATACAGATTGGCAATTTGTCCCATCCGTTTTGAACGATTTGAGCGATTTGCGTTTGAGCTTTCTTCTCAAAGTTCACTTTGCTACCACGGTAGATTTCAGTGACAATCTTTTCAATCTTTTCTTGGACAGAAAGATCATTGTCATAAAGACGAGTGTAGTTAGCTGGATTTTCAGAGATTGTCTTGACAAGCGTTTCGGCAAGTGCTACGCCCCCTTCTGCCCCATCAGCCCAGACACTAGCCAACTCAACTGGAACATCGATTGAGGCACAGAGTTCCTTCAAAGCTGCGATTTCTGCTTCTGTATCAGATACAAATTCATTTATCGCAACAACTGCTGGAATACCAAACTTACGGATGTTCTCAACGTGGCGTTTCAAGTTAGCAAAACCTGCACGAACTGCTTCCACATTTTCCTCTGTCAAAGCATCCTTAGCCACACCACCATTCATCTTAAGGGCACGAAGGGTAGCGACGATGACAACTGCATCTGGAGATATAGGCAAGTTTGGTGTCTTGATATCAAGGAATTTCTCGGCACCAAGGTCTGCACCAAAACCAGCTTCAGTAACAGTATAATCAGCCAAGTGAAGAGCTGTGCTTGTTGCCAAGACAGAGTTACAGCCATGAGCAATATTGGCAAATGGACCACCGTGTACAAAGGCAGGTGTACCGTAAATTGTCTGAACCAAGTTAGGCTTAATAGCATCCTTCAAAATCAATGCCAATGCTCCCTCAACCTGTAAATCACCGACAGAAACAGGTGTACGGTCATAACGATAGCCAATAACGATGTTAGCCAAACGGCGTTTCAAATCTTCAATATCCGTCGCCAAGCAAAGAATGGCCATGATTTCAGAAGCAACTGTAATATCAAAACCATCCTCACGTGGAATACCATTTAGAGGACCACCAAGTCCAACGGTCACATGACGAAGGGCACGGTCATTCAAGTCCACTACACGTTTCCAAAGAATACGACGTTGGTCAATTCCAAGATCATTCCCTTGGTGCAAGTGATTGTCAATTAAAGCAGAAAGAGCGTTGTTAGCAGTTGTAATGGCATGCATATCCCCTGTAAAGTGGAGGTTGATGTCTTCCATTGGCAAGACTTGGGCGTAACCACCACCGGCTGCACCACCCTTAATCCCCATTACTGGACCAAGTGACGGTTCGCGAATGGCAATCATCGTTTTCTTACCAATCTTGTTCAAGGCGTCTGCCAGACCAATGGTAATGGTTGATTTCCCCTCACCAGCAGGTGTTGGGTTAATGGCAGTAACCAAGATCAATTTCCCAACTTGATTGCTCTCAACTGCACGAATTTTGTCAAAGCTGAGTTTAGCCTTAAACTTCCCGTACAATTCCAAATCGTCGTAAGAAATACCAAGTTTCTCAACAACATCAACGATTGGCTTCAACTCAATACTCTGTGCGATTTCAATATCTGTTTTCATTCAAAACTCCTATAACCTCTAATATGATAACTCATTATAACACAAAAAAAAGTTTTTCACATACAAAAAGCTTAGTAAAGTTTATAAACATCAAGTTTTAAGGCCTGTATTAGACATTTTTTTTACTTTTTATAAGTTTTTATAGCCAAAAACTATAATCTTGCTGGAAAATTAGATAAAATAACAAACGCTTTCTTTTGATTCTATTTTATTTTTTGGTACAATAGTCCTATGAAAATTTTAGTCACGTCAGGCGGTACCAGTGAAGCTATCGATAGCGTCCGCTCTATCACAAATCACTCGACTGGTCGCTTGGGGAAAATCATCACGGAGACCTTGCTGGCGGCAGGGTATGAAGTTTGTTTGATAACAACAAAACGAGCTCTGAAGCCAGAAACTCATCCCAACCTAAGCATTCGAGAAATCAAAAATACGAATGATCTTCTTTTAGAGATGAAAGAGTGTGTTCAAGATTATCAGATCTTGATTCATTCGATGGCTGTATCTGACTACACACCTATTTATATGACAGGGCTTGAGGAAGTTCAGGCTAGCTCCAATCTAGAGGAATTCTTAAACAAGCAGAATCATCAAGCTAAGATTTCTTCAACTGATGAGGTTCAGGTCTTATTCCTGAAAAAAACACCCAAAATCATCTCTCTAATCAAAGAATGGAATCCAGCTATTCATCTGATTGGCTTTAAACTGCTGGTCGATGTCTCTGAAGATTATCTCATCAAGATAGCACGAAAGAGTCTTATCAAGAACCAAGCAGACTTGATCATTGCAAATGACCTCACTCACATTTCAGCAAATCGGCACCGAGCTATCTTTGTTGAGAATGATCATCTTCAAACTGTTCAAACCAAAAAGGAAATTGCAAATCTCCTGCTTGAAAAAATTCAAGCATACGATTCATAGAAAGGAAAGCCATGGCAAATATTCTTATCGCAGTGACAGGTTCCATTGCCTCCTATAAATCAGCTGACCTAGTTAGTTCTTTGAAAAAACAAGGCCATCATGTCACTGTCTTAATGACCGAGGCAGCGAGAGAGTTTATCCAGCCTTTGACACTACAGGTACTCTCACAGAATCCAGTTCACCTTGATGTCATGAAGGAACCCTATCCTGATCAAGTCAATCATATCGAACTAGGTAAAAGAACTGATCTTTTTATCGTTGTCCCTGCTACTGCTAATACCATTGCCAAACTTGCGCACGGTTTTGCGGATAACATGGTGACAAGCACAGCGCTTGCCCTACCAAGTCACATCCCTAAACTCTTAGCGCCAGCCATGAATACCAAAATGTATGACCATCCGGCAACCCAGGCTAATCTAAAAACATTAGAGACCTATGGTTATCAGATTATCTCTCCAAAGGAATCTCTACTAGCCTGTGGTGATTACGGCAAAGGCGCCCTAGTTGACCTGAATACTATTTTAGAAAGAATAAAGGAAACCCTCGATGAACAAACGCTCTAACATTGCTCCAATTGCTATCTTTTTTGCAGTTATGCTCGTTATCCACTTTTTGAGCTCTCTCCTATTTAACCTTTTCCCATTTCCAATTAAACCAACTATCGTTCATATTCCAGTAATCATTGCTAGTATCATTTACGGCCCACGAGTTGGTGTTACACTTGGTTTCTTGATGGGACTACTAAGCTTAACGGTAAACACGATTACGATTCTACCAACCAGCTACCTCTTCTCACCTTTCGTACCAAACGGAAACATCCATTCTGCGATTATCGCTATTGTCCCTCGCGTCTTGATTGGTCTGACACCTTACTTGGTTTATAAACTGATGAAAAATAATACTGGGCTAATCCTAGCTGGTGCCCTTGGTTCCCTTACCAACACCGTCTTTGTCCTTGGTGGAATCTTCTTCCTTTTTGGAAATGTCTTCGATGGCAATATCCAAAAACTCCTAGCAACTGTTATCTCTACAAACTCAATCGCCGAATTGGTTATCTCAGCCATCTTGACTGTAATGATTGTCCCACGTCTCGAAACCTTGAAGAAATAAAAAAACAACTCCACTTTCGTCCTGAAGGTGGAGTTTAGTAGTTAAAACATAAGAATTAAGTTCCCAGTATTCTTTACCACATTTAATCAAATATCCCTTAAAAATTACTAATGCTTCTTGACTTAACTGATTATTTATTGTACTATACTTGTGTATATACAGATAAATGGAGGTTCTTATGGATATACGGAAAAAAACGCAGTTTATGACTATGACTGCCCTACTCACTGCAATAGCGATTTTGATTCCAATCATTATGCCCTTTAAAATCGTTATCCCACCGGCTTCTTACACCTTGGGAAGTCATATCCCCATCTTTATCGCCATGTTTCTTTCGCCTTTGATGGCTGCTTTTGTGATTATTGCTTCTAGTCTCGGTTTCCTGATGGCAGGCTACCCTATGGTTATTGTCCTACGCGCCTTTTCTCACATCGTTTTTGGTACTTTGGGGGCTTTGTACTTAAAGAAATTCCCTGAAACCTTGGATAAACCAAAGGCATCTTGGATTTTTAACTTTGTTTTGGGTGTTGTTCACGCTATCGCTGAAGTACTAGCTTGTATCATCTTCTATGCTACTTCAGGGACAAACGTTGAAAATATGTTTTATGTTCTCTTCGTCCTAGTTGGCTTTGGCACAATTGTCCATAGTATGGTAGACTATACATTAGCACTAGCTGTCTATAAAGTGCTTCGAAAACGTCGCTAAAAGGAAAAACTATGACAACGGATCGCAAACAAGCTCTTCTCAAACTATTAAAAGAGGCGCCAAAAGCTCTCAATGGTCAAACCTTGGCTGAGCACTTTCATGTCACGCGCCAAGTCATTGTACAGGATATCGCTATTCTCCGAGCAGATGGGGCTCCTATCCTATCCACCAATCGTGGTTATATCTACAAAGAAAATGATGCCAGTCCTTACGTCCACAAACTCTTTAAAGTGAAACATGAACTGGAAGAAATCGGGCAGGAACTTCTAGCCATTGTAGATAATGGCGGACGCGTTCAAAATATCTTAATCGATCATCCCGTTTATGGTGAAATTGAAACCCATCTTAAACTCACCTGTCGCCGAGATGTCCAGCACTTTCTGGAACAAGTCGAGAATTCAGACTTTAGACCCCTTTCTGAATTGACAGACGGCATCCATTACCACCTTATTGAAGCTGAGACACAACAAGACCTCCACTATATCGAGGAGGCCTTGGATCAGTTAGGTTATTTGGTAAAAGACTAGAATATTTCTTTTTCCCAGCCATCCTCTGTACGGTGGCGATAGAAGAACTCTGACTTGTCAGGTGCTTCCATCATTTCCATCAAGGGTAACATATCATAGGCCAGATCCAAGTTTGGAATCTGGTCTTTTTGCACCCAAGATACTTCTTCAAATCTAAAAAGTTGAGACTTATATATAGAATTAGCTGCAACATGCTCTAAACACTATCCGTTTAATTTTACATTGAAAATCTTCTCCGTATTTTTTTACAATTTCGTTCCCTTAATTTTCTTTTCGAGCAATAAACATACCATATTCTTTAGGAATGATTAACATATCCTTATAAAAATGCATTTCCAATCTTTTACGAATGACTTTTTCTTCTAGCGAACCTATTTCTGAAATCCCTTTAAAGGATTGGATGTATTTAACTAGATCATTCATACTAGTTACCTGTAACTCATCATCATATAGTAATGTTTCGACAGAGTCAAAATACATACTCAGGTGGCTTTTGCCATTTTGTAAAGTAAACGTTTTATTTTCCAAATCTTGATTGACCTCATCTTTAAATAAACTTGCCAAATAATCTACAACTCCATTTTCACCAAATGTGGCACAGTAAAAAATGCCTCCTATCTTTAAGACTCTATTCACCTCAGAGAGAGCTTTAGGAATATCATTTACATGATGTAGAAGCATATTAGCAATAACAATATCAAACGTTTCATTCTCAAAAGAAATCTTTTGAATATCCATTATCTTATAGTTGACATTGTCCCTATTTCCAATCACTGACTTCGTTGTTTTTACCATATCTTTAGAAAAATCTGTAACAACCAACTGCTTCATTTTATCAATGGAATCACTATTACTTTTCCACAGTTCTCCTGTTCCACATCCTAATTCTAGGACCTTTACTTCATCAGTGATTTGGTAGTTGGAAAATATCCAATTGTTAAACCCTAATTTATTTTTTGAATATTTCTTATGTAGTTTTACTCTAATATCAAGATTATCTTGTTTTGCATATTGTTCAATTACCTTATCATCCATTTTCTATTACTTCCTTTCATATTTTAAGATTATACCATAAAATAAAACAATCTCCGATTTCAAAATTGAAGGTGGAGATTGTTAAAGATGTAGATAGAAAAGAAGAATAAGAAATTTAGAAGGATTCAGTTGACTTACACCACCATCCATACTTGTCCTATATTTCGGTCCCTTCCTTAAATAAGGAATAATACCTATCTACTAATCATAGAACTAAAAAATTTCTTTCTCCCATCCGTCTTCTGTACGGCGAGGGTAGAAAAATTCAAATTTGTCCGAAGCTTCCATCATCTCCATCAAGGGTAGCATATCATAGGCCAGATCCAAGTTTGGAATCTGGTCTTTTTGCACCCAAGAAACTTCTCCTTCATCTGAAGAGCGAAGGGTACCAGAGAACTCAGTCGCCTTATAACAAATGACAATATAGCGCCCACCTGTATCTAGTGGCCAATTTTTAATGCCGACAAGTTGAGGATTTTGGATAGTCAATCCTGTTTCTTCATAGATTTCACGAATGACAGACTCTGCGAAAGACTCTCCATTTTCTACATGGCCTCCAGGAAAGGCATAACCAGACCAGCGATTCTCTTCAGGAGACCGATATTGCATAACTACCTGCTTATTTTCAAGATCTTCAATCAGACAAATGTTTGTTAAAATCGTTAATTGGGAACGGTACATAAATTTACTCACTTTCTAATTTATTAAATTTTCAGACTTGGTACCAGAGCCATTAGCTTTTACTTTTTAAAATTATTTAGAATAGAATACCATCCGTTTTTCCTTTATATGTTTTCCAAGGTCAAGCATCTTTTCTTGTCCATCAAAAGTAAAACCCATTTTTTGATAGAAAGCAATGGCACGCTTATTATCTTTCAATACCCATAAGAAAATTTCAGAAAAATGATCAAGAGCATTCAAAGCTGCTTTCACTAACTTTTGTGCGATACCTTTTCCATAATAGTCTTTTAAAATATATAAAGCCATAATTTCACCAGCTTGAATAGTCTCATCACGAAAGTTTCCATAACTGATAAAACCAACTACCTTCATGCCATCTATCGCAATCAATGTATTTTCTGGATACTTTTGACTAAAGAATCGACATCTTTCTAATGTTATTGTCTCCTGAAATTCTGCAGGCAAAAGGTCGTCATAAGCCTCTCTCCACGTTTGCCAGTGAACGAGGGATTTACCTTCTATCTCTTCAGGAGTTTTCATTAATTTGATAATAACCGTCATTACTTTCTTCTCCTTAATCCAACAGTCTGACTTCCTTTGCTACTTTTTGCAGATATTTTTGTCTTGTTGAACTTGTGTTCACCTCACGCCCTAACTCTCCTAAGATTGAAACCCTCTTTGTTTTTATACCACAATGATTCAATACAGCATTCTTTAATACTGATATTCCATAACTATCTGGAATGTTAATCGGACCTGAAAATACTTTGTACCACCAAGTTGGTGCCATAGAGGTTGCATAGATACTAGCTGTTTTTCCTTTTAGTAACTTTTTGAACTGTTTACCTCTCAAGTAGTTCAAAATAAAGCTTCCTCGATTATTGGCAGAGTATGCAATGCCTGGCGTAAAAACACGATCAATCCACCCCTTCAATAGACTAGGCATGCTACTCCACCAAATAGGATAAACAAAAATGAAATAATCTGCCCACTGGATTAATTCTTGAGAGCGTAGAATAAACGGATCGTCCTCCATCCTTTGTCGATAACCATATCGTAATACAGGATCAAAATCTATCTCATTTAGGTTAATAGATTCAAGCTCATGGCGATTTGAGTCAATATTTTCTACAATCGTTCGAAAAATTTCTTGACAGAAACTTCCCTTGTCAGGATGTCCATTGATGACTAAAATTTTCATTCGTTTTCTCCTATCTAATCCAACGCCTTCACTTCCAACATCATGTCACGTATCTGAGCAGCCAATTCAAAGTCAAGCACTTCGACGGCTTCTTGCATTTGTTTCTCTAGTTTCTTGACGAGTTCTTTGCGTTCTTGTTTGTTGAGGCTATTGATATCGACTTCCTTGTCCTCTTCCTTGGCAACTGCCTTGGTTACGGCAATCAGGTCACGGATTTCCTTTTTGATGGTTTGTGGTACGATACCATGCTCTTCATTATAAGCCATCTGGATTTTCCGACGACGAGCCGTTTCATCTATAGCACGTTGCATAGACTGAGTCATCGTGTCTGCATACATGATGACATGGCCTTCGCTATTACGGGCAGCACGTCCAATGGTCTGAATCAATCCACGTTCGTTACGAAGGAAACCTTCCTTGTCAGCATCGAGAATGGCTACCAAGCTTACCTCAGGAACGTCAATCCCTTCACGGAGCAGGTTGATTCCGACCAAGACATCAAAGACACCCAAGCGCAAGTCACGGATAATCTCCGTTCGTTCCAAGGTCTTGATATCTGAGTGCATGTACTTGACCTTGATTCCCATTTCCTTGAAGTAGTCGGTCAAGTCTTCTGCCATTTTCTTGGTCAAGGTGGTAATAAAGGTTCGTTCGTTCTTTTCAACACGGGCATTAATTTCACCTAGGAGGTCATCAATCTGTCCCATAGTTGGACGCACTTCTACCTCAGGGTCCAAGAGACCTGTCGGTCGAATGATTTGCTCGATCACTGTCTCGGTCTGTTCATTTTCATAGTCACCAGGTGTCGCTGAAACATAAACAATCTGATGCACATGACTCTCAAACTCCTCCCGACGGAGAGGACGATTGTCCAAGGCAGATGGCAAGCGGAAACCATAATTGACCAGCATCTCCTTACGCGAACGGTCTCCATTGTACATACCTTTGATTTGCCCCATGGTCATGTGACTTTCATCAATCATGATTAAGAAATCATCTGGGAAGAAGTCGAGAAGCGTATAAGGGGGCTCTCCTTCACTACGACCATCCATGTGACGAGAGTAGTTCTCAACCCCATTTGTATAACCCATCTCACGTAACATCTCAATATCATACTCTGTTCGCTGTTTCAAACGCTGGGCTTCTAGCAGTTTGCCTTCCTTCTCAAAGACAGCTAACTGCTCCTCCAACTCTGCTTGAATCTTGGCAATAGCAACTTCCATATGGTCATCATTGGTCACAAAGTGAGTGGCTGGGAAAATCGCCAAATGATCCACTTCTCCCAATACCTGACCTGTCAAAGCCTCAACTTCACGGATACGGTCAATCTCATCCCCGAAAAATTCTACTCGAAAAGCGTGTTCATCTCGGGAAGCTGGGAAAATCTCCACCACATCACCACGAACGCGAAATCTTCCCCGTTGGAAATCAATATCATTGCGCTCAAACTGAATATCTACCAAGTCATTCAAGAGTTTATCACGAGAAATCTCAAGACCTGGACGCAGACTTACAACACTGTCAGCGTATTCCTTAGGAGAACCCAAACCATAGATACAAGAGACTGAAGCCACGACGATGACATCATTGCGCTCCAGAAGGGCTGAAGTCGCTGAGTGACGGAGCTTATCAATCTCGTCATTGACAGAGCTGTCCTTTTCAATATAGGTATCACTCGAAGGGACATAGGCCTCGGGTTGGTAATAATCATAGTAAGACACGAAGTATTCAACAGCATTTTCAGGGAAAAATTCCTTGAACTCCCCATAGAGCTGGCCAGCTAGGGTTTTGTTATGGGCAATGACCAAAGTAGGTTTATTGACTTTGGAAATGACCTGACTCATGGTATAGGTCTTCCCTGTACCCGTCGCCCCCATCAGAATCTGAGCCTTTTCTCCACCCTCGATATTATCAACCAACTGCTCAATTGCTTGGGGTTGATCTCCTGAAGGTTCATATTTTGATACTAGTTTAAATTTATTATCTGTAATTCGATTTATCATGATTGCCTCATCTGCATTTTTCTATCCTTCTATTTTACCATAAATTTACATTTCAGACTCTACTCTAGGTTGATAAGAATGATTATTGTATGTTATATTTTCTTACATGAAATTCCTAAAATTTGCCTTTTCATTCATTTTCTGATATAATGGGAAAATATTCGGAAAAGGAGACTAAAAATGAAGAAAAAAATACTAGCATGTTTGCTCATTTTATTTCCCATTTTCTCACTAGGTATGGCAAAAGCTGATACTGTTAAGATTGTGTCTGATACAGCTTACGCACCTTTTGAGTTTAAAGATTCAGATCAAACCTATAAAGGGATTGATGTTGATATTATCAATAAAGTCGCAGAAATCAAAGGATGGAACATCCAAATGTCTTATCCTGGCTTTGATGCAGCTGTAAATGCAGTGCAGTCAGGTCAAGCAGATGCCATTATGGCAGGTATGACAAAAACAAAAGAACGTGAAAATGTCTTTACCATGTCTGATACCTATTATGATACAAAAGTTGTCATTGCTACCACAAAGGCAAATAAAATCACCAAATATGAGGAACTCAGCGGAAAAACAGTTGGTGTTAAGAACGGAACTGCCGCCCAACGTTTCCTCGAAAGTATCAAAGATAAATACGGTTTCTCTATTAAAACCTTTGATACAGGTGATTTGATGAATAACAGTCTAAGTGCTGGTGCTGTAAATGCCATCATGGATGATAAACCTGTTATTGAGTATGCGATTAACCAAGGACAAGATCTCAGCATCAATATGGATGGTGAGGCTGTTGGAAGCTTTGCTTTTGGTGTCAAGAAAGGGAGCAAGTATGAACACTTGGTTACCGAGTTTAATGAAGCCCTATCCCAAATGAAGAAGGATGGTAGCTTGGAGCAAATCATCCAAAAATGGACTGCTTCTACAACTACGGCAAGCCCAACGACAACTACTGCTGCTGGACAAAAAGCTACTCCTGTGAAAAGCAAGTACATTATTGCCAGCGACTCATCTTTCGCCCCATTCGTCTTTCAAAATTCAAGCAATCAATACACCGGTATTGATATGGATCTTATCAAGGCCATTGCCAAAGATCAAGGTTTTGAAATTGAGATTACCAATCCAGGATTTGATGCAGCCATTAGTGCTGTTCAAGCTGGACAAGCAGATGGTATCATTGCTGGTATGTCTGTAACAGATGCTCGTAAGGAAACCTTTGACTTCTCAGAATCCTACTACACAGCAAATACGATTCTCGGTGTGAAAGAATCAAGCACGATCGCTTCTTATGAAGACCTCAAGGATAAAACTGTCGGTGTTAAAAACGGGACTGCTTCTCAAACGTTCCTTACTGAAAATCAAAGCAAATACGGTTATAAGATTAAAACCTTTGCAGATGGCGCATCAATGTATGACAGTCTGAATACTGGATCTATCGATGCTGTGATGGATGATGAGCCTGTTCTCAAATATTCTATCAGCCAAGGTCAAAAATTGAAAACGCCAATCGCTGGAACTCCAATCGGTGAAACAGCCTTTGCAGTTAAAAAAGGAACAAACCCTGAATTGATCCAGATGTTCAATAACGGACTTGCGAACCTCAAAGCTAACGGAGAATTCCAAAAGATTCTTGACAAGTATCTAGCTAGCGAAACTTCAACTAACTCTACAAGTACGGTTGACGAAACAACTATCTGGGGCTTGCTTCAAAACAACTACAAACAACTTCTTAGTGGACTTGGAATCACTCTTGCTCTAGCTCTTATTTCATTTGCAATTGCCATTGTCATCGGTATTATCTTCGGTATGTTTAGCGTTAGCCCATACAAATCTCTTCGTCTAATCTCTGAGATTTTCGTTGACGTTATTCGAGGAATTCCATTGATGATTCTTGCAGCCTTCATCTTCTGGGGAATTCCAAACTTCATCGAGTCTATTACCGGCCAACAAAGTCCAATCAATGACTTTGTAGCTGGTACTATCGCCCTCTCACTCAATGCAGCTGCTTATATCGCTGAAATCGTTCGTGGTGGGATTCAAGCTGTTCCAGTTGGGCAAATGGAGGCCAGCCGCAGTCTTGGTATCTCTTATGGAAAAACCATGCGTAAGATTATCTTGCCACAAGCGACTAAATTGATGTTGCCAAACTTTGTCAACCAATTCGTTATCGCTCTTAAAGATACAACCATCGTGTCTGCTATCGGTTTGGTGGAACTTTTCCAAACTGGTAAGATCATCATCGCCCGTAACTACCAAAGTTTCAAGATGTATGCAATTCTTGCTATCTTCTATCTTGTAATTATCACGCTTTTGACTAGACTAGCGAAACGCTTAGAAAAGAGGATTCGTTAATGGCAAAACTAAAAATTGATGTAAATGATTTGCATAAGTATTATGGAAAAAATGAAGTTTTAAAAGGCATTACGACTAAATTCTATGAAGGGGATGTTGTCTGTATCATCGGTCCTTCGGGTTCTGGTAAATCCACTTTCCTCCGTAGCCTTAACCTTCTCGAGGAGGTAACGAGTGGTCACATCACAGTGAATGGCTATGATTTGACTGAAAAATCAACCAATGTCGACCATGTTCGCGAAAATGTAGGAATGGTCTTCCAACACTTCAACCTCTTCCCACACATGTCCGTTCTAGAAAATATCACTTTTGCACCTATTGAACACAAACGAATGACCAAAGAAGAAGCTGAAAAATTGGGGATGGAGTTGCTTGAAAAGGTTGGACTAGCAGATAAAGCTAATGCCAATCCAGATAGCCTATCAGGTGGTCAGAAACAGCGTGTAGCCATCGCTCGTGGACTTGCCATGAATCCTGATATCATGCTCTTTGATGAACCAACTTCTGCTCTTGACCCTGAGATGGTTGGAGATGTACTAAACGTTATGAAGGAATTAGCAGAGCAAGGCATGACCATGATCATCGTAACCCACGAGATGGGATTTGCTCGTCAGGTAGCCAACCGTGTGATCTTTACGGCTGATGGTGAATTCCTGGAAGATGGAACTCCAGATCAAATCTTCGATAACCCGCAACACCCTCGTCTAAAAGAGTTCTTGGACAAGGTCTTAAATGTATAAAACAAAACTGTAAGGTTCTCCTTACAGTTTTTTAATTGCGTATTGGATTTTTGATTTTTTTGAAAATTATGATAAAATAAAAGCTATGACAATGAGAAAATCTCATCCCTAGTCCAACTAGGAAAAAATATAGAAATTAGGTAGCTAGATGTCATCAAAGGTTATTGTTACAATTTTCGGTGCGAGTGGAGATTTAGCTAAACGCAAACTCTACCCTTCCCTTTTCAGACTCTATAAATCAGGCAATCTCTCTGAGCATTTTGCTGTTATCGGAACAGCTCGTAGACCTTGGAGTAAGGAATATTTTGAATCTGTAGTTGTCGAGTCCATCCTTGATTTGGCAGATAGTACCGAGCAAGCCCAAGAATTTGCTAGCCACTTCTACTATCAAAGCCATGATGTGAATGATACGGAACATTACATTGCTTTGCGCCAATTACAAGCTGAGCTGAATGAAAAATACCAAGCTGAACACAATAAGCTCTTCTTCTTGTCTATGGCACCTCAGTTCTTTGGAACCATTGCCAAGCACCTCAAATCTGAAAACATTGTTGATGGCAAAGGTTTTGAGCGCTTGATCGTTGAGAAACCATTTGGTACAGACTACGAAACAGCGAGCAAGCTCAATGAAGATCTCCTTGCGGCCTTTGATGAGGAGCAAATCTACCGTATCGACCATTACCTAGGTAAAGAGATGATTCAGAGTATCTTTGCTGTTCGTTTTGCCAACATGATCTTTGAGAATGTTTGGAATCGCGAACACATCGATAATGTTCAGATTACCTTTGCGGAGCGCTTGGGTGTTGAAGAACGCGGTGGCTACTACGATCAATCTGGTGCCCTTCGTGATATGGTGCAAAACCATACTCTTCAACTCCTCTCTCTTCTAGCCATGGACAAACCAGCTAGCTTTACAAAAGATGAGATTCGTGCTGAAAAGATAAAGGTCTTTAAAAACCTCTATCATCCAACTGAGGAAGAATTGAAAGAACAGTTTATCCGTGGTCAGTACCGCTCTGGTAAAATCGATGGCATGAAATACATTTCCTATCGTAGCGAGCCAAACGTCGATCCTGAATCTACAACAGAAACCTTCGCATCTGGTGCCTTCTTTGTAGACAGCGATCGTTTCCGTGGTGTTCCCTTTTTCTTCCGTACAGGGAAACGTCTGACTGAAAAAGGGACTCATGTCAATATCGTCTTTAAGCAAATGGATTCTATCTTTGGAGAACCATTAGCACCAAATATCTTGACCATCTATATCCAACCAACAGAAGGCTTCTCTCTCAGCCTAAATGGGAAGCAAGTCGGTGAAGAATTCAATCTGGCACCAAGCTCTTTGGATTACCGTACAGATGCTACTGCTACTGGAGCCTCACCAGATCCTTACGAGAAATTAATCTACGATGTCTTGAACAACAACTCAACCAATTTTAGCCACTGGGATGAGGTAAGTGCTTCTTGGAAATTGATTGACCGTATTGAAAAACTCTGGGCTGAAAACGGAGCTCCACTCTACGATTATAAATCTGGGAGCATGGGACCACAAGCTAGCTTTGACTTACTTGAAAAGTATGGAGCCAAATGGACCTGGCAACCAGATATCGCCTATCGTGAAGATGGCCGTTTAGAATAGCAAAAATATCCTGCAAGTCAATCTTGCAGGATATTTATTTTGTATTAAATCAAGCCTTCTAAGAGACCCCTCATAAAGTTTTCTGAGTTAAATTCCCCGATATCATCGATTTTTTCACCGAAACCAATCAATTTTACAGGGATATTGAGTTCTTCTCGAATTGCCAGAACAACACCACCACGGGCAGTTCCATCAATTTTTGTCAATACGATACCGGTAACAGGTGTAATTTTCGAAAATTCTTTAGCCTGCACCAAGGCGTTTTGTCCAGTTGAAGCATCGAGTGCCAGGAAGGTTTCATGGGGTGCTTCTGGAACGACACGCTTGATAATACGACCAATCTTTTCCAACTCGGCCATAAGGTTGTCCTTGTTTTGCAGACGGCCTGCTGTGTCAATCATGAGAATATCAATCCCTTCTGCTACAGCACGTTCCATCCCATCAAAGACCACACTAGCTGGATCAGCCTTTTCAGGCCCCGTCACAACAGGAACATCCACACGACGGCCCCATTCTGCTAGCTGGGCAACAGCTCCAGCACGGAAGGTGTCTGCCGCAACCAACATGACTTTCTTGCCAGCTTGCTTGTAACGATGAGCTAATTTTCCGATAGAGGTGGTTTTACCAACGCCATTGACTCCGACAAAGAGCATGACTGTCAAGCCATCTTGGAAATGGATTTGTTCATCGTAGTTGCCATCCTTCTCATAGAGTTCAACCAATTTCTCGATAATGACACGACGGAGTGCGTCAGGCTTCTTAGCGTTTTCGAGTTTAGCTTCATAACGTAGCTCTTCTGTTAAGTTTGAAGCGACCTGCACACCGACATCGCTCATGATGAGCAGTTCTTCCAATTCCTCGAAGAATTCTTCATCGACAGAACGGAAGTTGGCAAAGAAAGCATTCAAGCGTGCTCCGAATCCCGTACGGGTTTTCTTGAGACTGCGGTCATATTTTTCCTGAACGGTTTCTTCAACCTGAGGAAGCTCTTCTACGACTTTAGACGCTAGCTCTTCTTCTGTTTCTTGGTTCTCTTCTTCTAGAGCTTCTTCTGTCTCTTGGATTTGCTCCAATTCATCAGCTTCTAGCTCAGGCTCCTCTTGGTTTGTTTCCTCAACTGCTTCTGGTTCAATGACCTCATCTGTCGTGATCTGAGGAAGTTCTTCTTGAGCAGGTGTTTCTTCCACTTTGTCCGTCGCTGTTTCTTCGACTGCCGTTTGGTTTTCTTCAACCTCTTCTGACAAATCAAGATTTTCCAGTGCTTCTTTTACAACATCTTCGATTTTTGGCTCTTCTTTTTTTCCGAATAAACGGTCAAATAATCCCATTTTTTAACTCTCCTTTAGCACGTATTCTTCGATAGCCCAGGCAACGGCTTCCTCGTCATTGGTCATCGGGGTAATCACATTGGCAACTGCTTTAACCGCTGGAACAGCATTTTGCATGGCAACTCCCAGACCTGCCCACTCAATCATAGAAAGGTCATTGGCCTCGTCCCCACAGGCCATAACTTGACTTTGGTCGATTCCCAAGTGTTTAATTAATTTCGCTAGACCTGTTGCCTTGTGGACGTTTTTCGGTGACCATTCCAATAGCATTTCACGCGATTTGAAGATTTCATATTGGTCAAACAATTCTGGAGAAATCCGTTGAATCGCTGCATCCAAAGGTTCTTGGGCAAAGGCAGTCACACATTTATTATACGTCATCTGACTAGATAGCTCCTCAAAAGCGACAGGTACGAAAGTCAGGGCTGGGTTGAACTTAGCATAGAGACTTTCTTGGTCCGACTGGATTTGATAGACGGTTCCTTCTGAAATAACGTCTAACGGTAATCCGAGTTTTTCAGTTTCCTCGTACAAGCGTGCCACATCGTCGATTGAAAAGACTGTTTTATCGAGAATCTCTCCAGTATTTTTCTGTACCAGACCACCATTAAAGGTGATGGTGTACTCGTCCTCCTGACCATCAGTCCCTAGCTCATGGAGAAAGAAATCCATAGCCTTTAGAGGACGACCTGTTGTCAGAACGACCTTAATGCCACGGTCACGCGCAGCTTTGAGGACTTCCTTGGTACGATCTGTCAGCTTTTTATCCGTTGTCAGCAAAGTACCGTCCAAATCAAGTGCAATCAATTTAATATCTGCCATTACAAGCCCTCCATATAAGCCATCACTGATTGGTCCTTATGGTGGCCAATCACTGCTTCTGCTAATTCTAAAATCTCTGGTCGCGCATTTTCAGGAGCGATTGGATGCCCCACAACCTGCATCATGTGAAGGTCATTGAGATTATCGCCAAACGCCATAACCTGATCCATGGTCAGACCAAGTTTTTTTGCCAGCTCAACAATAGCCACACCCTTATCAACATAGTCCAAGACAATATCAATGGATTCAAAACCAGTTGTCATGGCTTTTACACCAGGAACATTCTCGTTGACCCAGGCCTCTCCAGCTTCTATCGTATCTTCTGTAAAGTTAGTGGTAAATTTAAAAATCTCATCCGTGATCTCTTCTAAACTCGCTACTTTTTGAATGTTTTCATTGTAGTGACGGCTAAACATCAGATAGGTCTCATCCACTGTATCCAAAACATAACAAGCTTTTTTCCCAGTCAAGAGCATTTTACTTTCATCAAAATAGGGTGATTTCTTTAAAGCTTCAAAAGTGCTTAAGTAAAAATCCCGAGACATAGTAGCCTCGTACATATCCTCGCCATGAAACTCAACATAGCTCCCATTTTCAGCTATAAAAATCACTTCATCACGCACATCCGCAAACAACTTTTTCAGGGACAGAATACCACGACCTGAAGCCACTGCAAAATAAATCCCCTTTTCCTTGTAGGAAACAAGTAAGTTTTTAAGGCGTTCCATATCAAACCGACCCTCTCCATCTAGAAAGGTACCATCCATATCGGTTGCTACAAGTTTAATCATAAAATCCTTCATTCTCCAATTGATAAATCTACCTTCTATTATACCATAGATAAGTTTAAAAAGGTCCAGTACAGTAGGATAGCACTACTTTTTCGGAGAAACTTCAAAAGGCTTAAAAATTAGAATCGTAGAACTTTTTTCAGATAGTTTAAAAAGTTTGTATTCCCCTACTCTTTTCTCTATAATGGAGAGAAAGGAGATGACTATGACAGAAATAAAACATGAAATTGATGCTAACTTTGCAGGCCGACTCAATATCCTACGCGCAGGTGTTCTGGGTGCCAATGATGGGATTATTTCCATCGCTGGAGTCGTTATCGGTGTTGCCAGTGCGACGAGCAATATCTGGATTATCTTTTTATCAGGATTGGCCGCTATCCTCGCTGGTGCTTTTTCTATGGCAGGTGGTGAATATGTCTCTGTATCCACTCAAAAAGACACAGAAGAAGCCGCTGTCGCTAGAGAGCAATTACTTTTAGATAAGGACATCGAATCTGCGAAACAATCCCTCTATGCTGCCTACCTTCAAAATGGTGAGTGTGAAACGTCAGCCCAACTCTTGACCAACAAGGCCTTTTTAAAAAATCCACTCAAAGCCTTGGTCGAAGAAAAGTATGGAATCGAGTATGAAGAGTTTACCAACCCTTGGCATGCTGCTATCTCTAGCTTTATTGCCTTTGTACTGGGAAGTCTTCCTCCTATGCTTTCAATCACCGTCTTTCCAAGTGACTATCGTATTCCTGCTACTGTTTTTATCGTGGCCCTTTCCCTTCTCGTCACCGGCTATACCAGTGCTAAACTAGGCAAGGCACCTACGAAAACTGCCATGACCCGCAACCTCTGTATCGGACTTCTCACCATGGGTGTAACCTTCCTCTTGGGACAACTCTTTAGCATTTAAGATAAAAGAAATACCTCGACAAGCATCGAGGTATCTTTTTTACATTTGCACAATCTTGCGATAGCTTCTTGAGGTAATCATAAAGATTAAGACATAGACGATGAGGAAGATAGCACAGATGGACAGAGTGACTGTCAACATCATGGTCGCATCTAGGACCCCAATGACTTTTAGGATGAGACTAAGCATATGATAGGCAAAGGCAAGGTGTAGGAAGGCAAAGAGCAATGGGAGGAAGAAAACAGTTAGGACCTGTTTATTAATGGTTTGCTTGATTTGCTTTTGATCGAGACCGACCTTTTGCAAAATGATAAAGCGTTCACGGTCTTCATAGCCTTCAGAGATTTGTTTGTAGTAGATGACGAGAACTGTTCCCACCATAAAGATGATGGAGAGGAAGATACCGATAAAGAAGGTCCCACCAAAGAAAGCACTCATCTGCGCACTACTATCAGCCAGATTGCTTCCGTAAATAAAGCTTCCTTCTTTGCTTGATTCTCTATTAAAATCATCAAGGAATTTTGAATAGTCATCTGCAAGTTTGAGTTGCTCTTCCTCACTAGCTGTTACATTCATACCACCATAGTATTGATTAAAAATGGAAGAATTAGGATGCTGGTCAAGAAAGGCTTTCAAGTCAGGAACAACCAGATAGTTATAGTCCGAAGTTAGAATATTGTACTGATTTGGGACATGTTCAAGAATAAAATCTTTTTTGATTTCTTCCTTTATTGTATAGGTCTGGTCATTTAGAGTCAGTTCTTTCTGTCCTTGAAGTTCTTTGTTCTTAGTAAACAATCCAACTTCCTTTCCTGAAAGTGCAAGTTTTTGGCCCGTCATATTCTCATAGTCTTTTTGGTCAAAGACCATAAAAACGGTTTTCGGTTGAACACGATTTTGACCTTTCTCAAAAATGGTTAATTTCGTACCTTCTTGGTTTGCTACACCAAAGCTACTGTATGTAAGGACTTCTTTCTTTGTAACAGTCAATCCCTTATCACTAGCATACTGGTCTAGGAGTTTATTTATGTCTTCTTTTTCAACATTCTGTCCTGTAATTCCAAAATCATGTGGATTCATGACTTTCTTGAAAGTTTCAGAGCCTTTAAAGATACTCGTTGCAGCAGACATAGTCACCAAGACCATGGTTGAGAGAATAGCAATCGTTGCCAGACCAACCGCATTTTTCTTCATACGGAAAATGAGATTGGATACGGAAATCATGTTGTTAGGTTGGTAATAGTAACGCTTGTTTTTCTTCAAGATTTGTAGGAAAACTGTGATTCCTGCATTGAACAAGAGATAGGTTCCAAAAATTACTAATAAAACTGCCACAAAGAAAATCATGAGTGCAGTTAAAGGATTTTTAACTGTCACTGCTAGATAGTAACCAGCTCCCAAACTGATTAATCCAAGAATCGTTTGCAAGCCCAGGAAACGTCCTTTTTTCTCACCACTGGCTTTTTCACGAGAGAGCTGAAGGGCATTCATTCGTGCGATACGAAAGGCATTGATAAAAATCAAACCTAGGAAGATAGCTCCAAAAACAAGGATGACCATTATGAAGACTATTGGTTGAAAAGTCGAAACGAGCTCCACCTTCATTTTCATTAACTTCAGAAGAAGGGCGAAGATTAGCTTATCAAAGAGGGCTCCTAAGCCAAGTCCAACTGTCAGCGTTAAGGCTCCAAAAATAAGAAGCTCTTTAAAAACCATGCTGATCAAATGGCGCTTTTCGAGACCCAGCATACCATATATACCCAGTTCTTTGGAACGGTTCTTCATGACAAAACTATTGGCATAAAGGACAATAATAGCAGATGCAAGCGTGACAATCACCATACCAAATCCAAGAGTGGCTTGAATGGTTGTCCCTCCTCGAATATTGCCAATATTAGGATTAAGTGTCAATGAGTAAAAGAGATAAGTGATGGTCACTGCTAAGAGAACAGCAAGGGCAAAGGGATAGTAGAGTTTGCGGTTTTTAATCAAGTTTGACACCGCTAACTTATTGGTTAATCGGAACATACTAATTCACCTCGCTTGCCATAACAGTCAAAGTATCAGAGATTTCTTGGAACATCTGACGCTCTGTCTTGTCTCCACGGTAGATTTGGTTGTAAAGAATGCCGTCCTTGATAAAGAGAACTCGCTTGGCCCTGCTGGCTGCTGCCGTTGAGTGGGTTACCATGAGAATAGTTTGACCGCGTTCATTGATTTCATCAAATACATCGAGTAAGGCTGCAGATGACTTGGAGTCAAGGGCTCCTGTTGGCTCATCCGCAAGGAGAATTTCAGGTTCAGTGATGATGGCGCGTGCTACTGCTACCCGCTGTTTTTGACCTCCTGAGATCTCGTAAGGGTACTTCTCTTGTAATTGGTTGATACCCAAATTTTCAGCTGTCACTACCAATTTCTTCATCATCTCCGTGATAGGTTTTCGAGATAGAACTAACGGAAGCAAGATATTGTCCTTAACAGACAAGGTATCTAGCAAGTTAAAGTCTTGGAAGACAAATCCCAACTTCTCACGACGGAAGCTGGAAGCCCGTGAGTTTTTAATAGTTGCTGTGTCTACTCCGTTCAAGTAAACTTGACCACGAGTTGGCTTATCCAGCATAGCTAGGATGTTGAGCAGGGTTGATTTCCCAGAGCCAGACTCTCCCATGATGGCAACGTAGTCACCCTTTTCTACGGTAAAGTGAATGTCTTTAAGTGCTTCTACTTGGTTGCCTTGGAAGCGTGTTTTGTAGATTTTTTGAACGTGTTTTACATCTAAAAGTGTCATGATTTTCTCCTTCTTAATATCCCATCAGTTGAAACTGTGCTTGCATCATAGCGCATCCCAGTTGAACACGCTCGATATCTTTTTGACTTGGTTTTCTTGTTTTCTTTTGTAAGATTCTTTTCATGGTTTTACTCCTTTGTTCTTTATGAGTCTAGTTTATCGCAAAAAAAGGCGGCTTGCCATAACCTAACCTTACAAAAGAGACTTTAATCTTACATTTTTGTAAGATTGAAAAAAACAAGCAATTTCGCTATCAATATTTTACCATAAAAGAAAGGCAAGAAGAAAACCCTTGCGGATGCAAGGGTTAAGGTTCACTATTCAGTCTGCATCAATCAGTAAGAAATATAGCTACAATTTGATGATGTGTTCTTTCAATTAATTATATTTCTATATAAGCAGAACAGTTTTCTTCTATAGAAAATCGTCTTTTATCAACAAAGTTAAATCTTTTGAAGTCAAATTTTCTCTTTGATCAATTCGAACAGCTTGATTCATTATTAAATCTTCATAAAGATTTCGAACGAAACGACCGTTAGAAAAATTGGTGGGATTACTTTCTAACTTATCATTAAAATAATTTAATAATATTTCTTTCAGCTTGTCGTCTATCTGGTAGTCGTCTTTTCTTGCTAGAGTTTCAAGAATATCTAACAATTCTATAGAAGAATAATTTTCAAAATTAATAAAATAATTAAAGCGAGACTTCAGACCAGGATTCGATTCAAAAAAATGATTCATTGGATCAGTATATCCTGCAACAATGACAATTAGATCATCTCTTGAATCCTCTAAAGCCTTTGTCAATTCTGTTAAACATTCTCGGCCATATGAATCAGTATTGTCATTTTCTGTAATACTATAAGCTTCATCTATGAATAAAACGCCACCTTTGGCTTTTTCAATGACATTTTTTACTTTTAAAGCTGTTTGACCTTGATAACCAGCGATTAAATCCGTTCTGGAGACTTCGGTAAAATGCCCCTTTGAAAGAAGGCCTAATTGATAATACATCCGACCTACAATTCTGGCCACTGTCGTCTTTCCGGTACCAGGATTCCCCATAAACGCCATATGTAAAGTTCTCTTTGGTACTTTTAGCCCAGATTCTTTTCTTTTGGACTGAATCTTTTGATATATAACTAACCTCGAAACTTCCTCTTTAACTTTTTGTAAACCAATTAATTGATTTAATTCCTTCATCAATTCATCCAAAGAAGAGTTGTTACGTTTTCCTAACTCCTTCCCTAGTATTTCAAAAAGATAAGAGTAACCTAAATAACAAGCTAAATTATCAGATAATTCTTTTAGCGTTTGACTTATCTTGCTTATTTTATTCTCTTTTTGAAATAAATATATAGATTTATATAAATCTGCTACTTTATTTGTGTCTGAATGATCAATTATAATCTCATTCACTTTTGTGAGAAAAGTCGACTCATTACCCAGTTGTCGATCCAATTTTTTGGCGCTCTCAATTAGCTTGTCACGAGATACAGTCATAATTTACCTCAAAAACATAAACACTAAAGTGATTATTAACATTCCAATAGATACTCCTGATACAATAAAGAGTGTAAGAAGACGATTTGAAATAAATTGAATTTGTTGTTTACTTTCTTTCAACTCTTTTCTGAGTTCTTCAATCTCAGCAGTGTGAGAGACTGTTTCCAAAGGAAGCTGACTAACAGTGCCCTCTAAGTTGACAATTCTATCATCTAGTTTAGAAAGTCGTTCCTCATTTTCGACGATAGAATTTTTACTTTTTTCTTCGTTAAATTTCTCTTTAAACTGCTTAAGAGCTTCTAAAGTTAATTTTTGTTTCTCTATGGTTTTATCAATACGAGCCTGTTCTTTCAGAATTTTTTTGTTGGTATGTTCAATGGCAGCTACAGAAGAAAGAATAGCTTGAATATAATCTTTATCCAGCGCTTCTAAAGCTTTATAAACTTGACCAAATTCTTCAATAAATGTTTGTTGATTACCATAAAATTTTGAAATGTAATTTTGAATTTGTTCAACTAACGTATTAAACTCGTTTCCTGTCACTCCATGTTCAGCAAACTCAAAACCGAAGAAATCATCGTGAGTTCTAACTTTATCAAAATACAGTTCATCTTGACTTTGTTCAGCAAACTCTTTCAGATGCTCTTTCGCTTCATCGAAATCATGTTTGCTAATGTTTATTTCAAATTTTTCCTGTTCTTGCTCAACTACTTCTTGTTCCATATTTATCTCCTTAATCTAGTAAATCTTGTAATAATGCATCAATCTCATCAAAGTCACTTTTTTCGTCTCTTGTAGATTCTTCAAAAATATCTGATAGCTTTTCTTTCATCATGGACGCAGCCATATCATGTCTTTCCTTAATAGTATTAACAATAGAATCTTTTTCGACTTGTAGTTTTGTGCTCTTTACATCTAATAATTGATCTTGAATTACTAACATTTCATTATTTTGATCAATTTTTTTAGAACTTAGTTTAGAAATCTGTTTATTAACAATTTGCTGATCAATCATTTTTAATACAAAAGCGCCAATAATTCCAGATAAGGTCGCTCCCATAAAAGTTCCAATAACACTGCCGATTGTTCCTAAAAGTGGTATAGAAATAGCCAAAACTGGAAAACTAGCTGTTAGGGATGCTCCTAACGCTTCCCCAACTACAATTGCCCCAGTAGCCGATAAACCAGCAACAACAATTTTACCGATCTCTAGCATCATTATCTGAACACTTTTTTCTTTATTATCTGGATTGTTTAGATAATCAATCGCTTCTTTTAAGGACTTCCAACCTTGGTGTATAAATGTCCATGCTTTTAGAAAAGTGTTAATTACAGGTCCAACTATCGCAGAAGCTATCATCGTAACCACTGATTTCCCAACGTTTAATAAGTGATTTGATAAGTTGTTTACAAATGAAATGATGGCCTCTTTTACCTTTTCAATAAAAGTTGATAAGTTTCTTTCTGTATCTTTAAGCCAAGAGATAAATTTTGAAATTAACTCTCGCAAAAATTCTGATAGTAACTGTAAAAGCGCTGCTTTTAAAGCTTTTCCTGAAACTTTTAAAGCCTCGTCACGGCGTGATTTTTTACCAGATTTTATAGCTCGCTTCTCAGCTTCGTCTCTTACTCGGTCGTATTCAGCACGTGCCTCTTTATCTTTCTCTCTTAACTGTCTCTCTTCTTTTGAACTAATATTATGGACTTCTTTAGCATATTGTCCCTTAGAATTTGGATTATCTAATAATTCAGTTGTAGATTGATCACCCTTCGCTTGATTAATTTCACTCCTTATTTCGTTAAGATTAGCTTTGCTATTTGCGAAAGCATATTGTTGTTCTTTATCCATAAAGGCATTGGCTTTTGGATCACGTATAATCTCTCCAGCAGAGACTGTGTGATCCATTTGAGTTCCTTTTTCTTTTGAACCTCTTGGTCTATTTTCATCTAAAAATTTTCTCGCATCTTTTTTTATGGTATTCACCATTTTACCTGAACGAGTTGTATGTGTTCGAATATTTCCGAATTCATCTCTCTCAAATTTTTCTTGCCATTCTGTATATCTGTCCTCATATATACTTCTATCCGAGTTATGAGTAATAAATTTTCCTTTTTCAAAATTTTCAGCAGTTTGAATATGAGCTTCTTTTCGCAAATCTAGAGTTTGACCATTGTTATCTTTAATAAACTCTTCACCAATTTGGGCAGCAAGTTGAAGTTGTACTTGCTCCCAAACTATATTTTCAATAGATTCTTGAAGATATTCATTATTTTGTAATTTCTCTCTGTCTATATCAAGTTGATCTATATGTTCAACAACATCCTTAAGGTTATTTTCTAAAGAACTTTCTAATTCAAGTAATTGTTCATAGTCAAAGTCAATTTCAGAACTTTGTAATTCAAATGTTTTATTCTCGTTAGCCATATTAATCTCTCTACATTATTATTGTATTCATTGATTTATTATACCATTTCAAGATTTGATTTGACAAGTTTAAAAAAACTTCGTCCAATCGGACGAAGTTCCTGCTTCTATTATTATCACCAAAACCGTCCATCATTGTCATCAATGGCCTCGGCTTCCTTGCGTTTGCGTGGTCCTGTTCCGTACATTTCTGCTTCAATTTCTTCCTTAGTTGGCAGGATAGAGGCTAGGATGATGTAAATAATCACGCCAATCCCGAAATTTGATATGGTAAAAATGGCGAAGAGAAAGCGAACTAAGGTTACATCAAAATTCCACTTGTCTGATAGACCTGCTAAAACTCCCGATACCATACGATTTCGTCTCATTTTATAAAATTTTGTATTCATGATTTGTTCCTCTTTCGGTATTCTTACAAGTAGTATAGCATGAAACGGGGTCACAAACATCAGTCCTTAGGCCGATTTAAGATGACGAGTTTGCCACGGCAGACGCCACAGCGGTAGCGTTTGGTATCAATCCTACGCTTACGCTGATAAGTTTGCTGGCAAGATTGGCACTGATAGACTAGGTAACTACTTTGGGCTCTCAAAGGGGGAACAAAGCGCAGTCCATCCACTTCTTTCAAAAGTTCCTTAAAATCTCGGTCCTTATGCCGATACCCCTTTTTCCGAAAATAAAGGTGATAGTGACAGAGTTCATGGCGCACGATTTTCCGAAAAACCTCCAAACCAAGTTCATTATAGACCTTAGGATTAAAATCCAAATGCCCATCCTTAGGGAAAAATCGTCCACCTGTCGTTCGCAGACGAGAATTCCACTGGGCTTGGTGGGTAAATGGTCTACCAAAGTCTTCGAGGGAAACAAACTGAACGTACTCAGTTAGATTCATCTGGAGCTAGGAGCGACAGATTGACTTTTTCACGTTCGGTATCGATTTTCTTAACCCAAACCGTTACCAAATCTCCAACAGACACCACTTGGCTGGGGTGTTTGATAAATTTGCGACTCATATGAGAAATATGGATGAGACCGTCCTCGTGAATCCCAATATCAACGAAGGCACCGAAGTCGACGACATTACGCACCACACCTTCCAGTTTCTGGCCGACTTTTAAATCCTTGATATCCAAGACATCTTGACGAAGCACAGGTGCATCAAATGAGTCACGGAAATCTCGACCTGGTTTGAGAAGATCAGCAATGATATCTTTAAGGGTTTCTGGACCGAGGTCTAGTTCTTGCGCCATTTCCTTGATTGAAGGGGACTTGAGTTTACTTTGTGCTTCTTCATTCAAGTCCTTGATATCCAAGCGTTTGAAAAGTTCCTTAACGGCAGCATAGTTTTCTGGGTGAACTCCTGTATTATCAAGGATATTGCTACTTTCAGGGATACGGAGGAAACCAGCAGCTTGCTCAAAGGCTTTGGCACCGAGACGAGGAACCTTCTTAATTTGAGCGCGTGAAGTGATTTTTCCTTCTTCCTCACGGTATTTGACGATATTTTCAGAGATAGTTTTATTGAGTCCAGCTACATGGGAGAGAAGTGCTGGGCTGGCTGTATTGACATTGACACCGACCTGGTTAACCACCGTATCAACGACAAAGTCCAGACTTTCAGACAGTTTCTTCTGACTGACATCGTGCTGGTATTGCCCGACACCGATTGACTTGGGATCAATTTTGACCAATTCGGCAAGCGGATCTTGCAAACGTCGAGCGATAGAGATAGCAGAGCGTTTTTCAACAGTTAATTCTGGAAACTCCTGACGAGCAAGGTCGCTGGCAGAGTAGACAGAAGCACCACTTTCATTGACGATAACATAGCTTACTTCAGGAAAATCTTTCAGAACTTCCGCCACAAAGGCTTCACTTTCCCGACTAGCCGTTCCGTTTCCAATGGCAATAATCTCTACTCCATATTGACCAATCAAGTCTGCCAAGTCTCGCTTGGCTTCTTCGATTTGGCGAGCTGATGCTGGTTTTACTGGATAAATGACTTGGGTCGTCAGCATTTTCCCTGTTGCATCTACTACAGCTAGCTTGGCCCCTGTACGAAAGGCAGGGTCAAAACCTAGAACCACGCGCCCTTTCAGCGGAGCAACTAAGAGGAGATTGCGCAGGTTGTCAGAAAAGAGTTGGATAGCTCCCTCTTCTGCCTTTTCGGTTAATTCTGTCCGAATGCGGCGCTCGATAGCAGGCAAGACTTTTTTCTTAACAGATTGCTGGATAACTTCATCAATATAGGCGTTTCTCACCTTGAAACGAGCAGCGAAGAAAGATAGAATACGATCCGTCGCATGTTCAAAGCCAACTTTCAAGATGCCTAATTTTTCCCCACGGTTTAGGGCTAAGGTTCGATAGCCCTGCATGTTGCCAACTGTCTCTGAGAAATCGTAATATATCTGAAAGACTTGTTTTTCATCAAGACTTTCATCCTTGACCTGCGAAGTGATTTTAGAGTGTCTCAGCACTTCCTGATAGATCATAGCACGTAGATTGACATCTTCGGATAAGGCTTCGACCAAGATATCAACTGCACCAGCTAAGGTCTCTTGACCAGTCGCAAATCCTTCACAGACAAACTTCTCAGCCTCTTTCTCTAAGCCATCTACATTCTGCAAAATCAAGCGAGCAAGAGGAAAGAGTCCAGCTTCACGAGCAATAGTTGCCTTGGTTCGACGTTTTTCCTTATAAGGAAGATAGAGTTCTTCTACGTCTGCTAATTTTTCAGCTGCCAAAATAGCTGCTTCCAATTCCTTGGTCAGCTTGCCTTGTTCTTGAATCTTAGCCAAGACAGCTTCTTTACGGTCGTTGAGATTTGTCAGACTTTTATCCAGGTCAATAATAGCCTTAATCGCCACCTCATCCAGACTACCAGTCATGTCCTTCCGGTAACGCGCGATGAAGGGAATTGTCGCCCCCTCAGCCGTCAGACTTAGAACAGTATCGATTTGCTTTAAGGTTACTCCCAAATCTTGGGAGATTTTTTCATATTTTTTATCCATGAATCTATTATACCATAAGGAACAGCCCTTGTTTCGTCCTACCCTTTTTTACCTCTTTGATTATCAAAATAATCCCTTTTCAAGAAAATAATAGTATAATAGAGGTAGAATGTAGAAAAGAGGTAGGCCCATGGCTGTTAAATTTACAAAAACGGATGACTTGGACAAAATGTTTGAAGAATTCGCCAAACTTCCTGACTTAATACAAGTCACTTTCCCAGATAACAAAAACAAAAAAGAAAAAGTTGAGAAGAAAAAATAGATGACTGTTTTCCAATCTCTTCCTCCTAGCATCTTACAAGCAGGTGCTATCTTTCTTTCCATCATGATTGAAGCCCTTCCTTTTGTCTTGATTGGGAGTCTCATTTCGGGATTGATTGAGGTCTATATCACACCTGATAAAGTTTATGAGTTTCTTCCTCGCAATCGTTGGGGGAGGATCTTTTTTGGTACCTTCATTGGCTTTCTCTTTCCATCCTGCGAGTGTGGTATCGTTCCGATTATCAATCGTTTTCTGGAAAAGAAAGTGCCCAGCTACACGGCCGTTCCTTTTCTGGTGACTGCTCCCATCATCAATCCTATCGTTCTTTTCGCTACTTATTCTGCCTTTGGCAATTCAATAAAACTTGCCTTCTTGCGAGCGCTGGGAGCTATTGTGATTGCTTTGGTGCTTGGGATTTTCCTAGGATTTTTCTGGAAGGAACCCATTCAAAAAGAGAATCTTATCGCTTGTCATGAACATGACTTTTCACACTTGGGTCCCTCTAGAAAAGTATTGCAGGTCTTCATACAAGCTATTGATGAGTTTTTCGATATGGGGCGTTACTTGGTCTTTGGCTGTCTCTTTGCGGCTATCGTGCAGGTCTATGTCCCGACTCGGATCTTGACCTCTATCAGCGCAAGTCCAGTCCTTGCGATTCTCTTGCTCATGTTTCTAGCCTTTCTTCTCTCTCTTTGTAGCGAGGCGGACGCCTTTATCGGAGCTTCTCTCCTCTCGAGCTTTGGTCTAGCGCCAGTCCTTGCCTTTCTGGTCATTGGCCCCATGCTTGATATCAAAAATCTCCTCATGATGAAACACTATCTAAAAGCGCGCTTCATCTGGCAATTCATGGGCATCGTGACAGTGCTTGTCTTGCTTTATTCTTACATGATAGGAGTGATGCTATGATCCGATTTATCATTCTACTAGGTTATTTTGCTCTGACCCTTTATCTGCAGCTATCTGGCAAGCTCAGTCACTACATTAATCTCCACTATTCCTATCTAGTCTATACCTCTATGGTCCTTTCTCTTCTGTTGGCCCTGGTTCAATTCTATATCTGGATCAAAAAAATCAACTCTCACAGCCATTTGGAAAGTCGTCAAGCTAGGCGAATCAGCATCCTGTTACTGTCACTACCTCTGTTGATTGGAGTTGCCTTTCCTACAGTAAGTTTGGACTCGAGAACCGTTTCTGCTAAGGGATACCATTTCCCACTTGCTGAGGGAATCGATACTGCTATTCAGGCAAGCGAAGGAACATCCAGTCAATACCTCAAACCCGATACCAGTACCTATTTTTCCAAATCTGCTTATGAAAAGGAAATGAGGGCTACAGCCGATAAATACCTCTCCCAGTCAACCATTCAGGTTACAGATGAAAACTATATGGAGGTCATGGAAGTTCTCTATGACTATCCTCAAGAGTTTGAAGGAAAGAAAATCGAGTTTACAGGCTTTGTCTATAACGATCCTAGCCATCCAGATAGCCAGTTTCTCTTTCGCTTTGGAATCATCCACTGTATCGCCGACTCTGGTGTATATGGACTCCTGACCAAGGGAAACTCACGCCAGTATCCTGACAATACTTGGATTACCGCCAGAGGAACCCTGACCCTCCACTACCATAAAGAACTCAAACAAAAACTCCCAACACTAGAAGTTGAGAGTTTCACAAAAGTAGACAAACCAGAAAATCCTTATGTCTATCGCGTGTTTTAAATAAATCTATTACTTTTTTAAAATATACCAATTGTATTATTCGATATAAAAAACGAACATGTTCTATTCCGTATCTCAGAAAAAGAGGCTGTTCGTTTTTTATTTCATAATATTATAGTAAGACATAGGGTTTAATGTTTTAAGACCTTCTTACGTTGTATAGAAATCTATTGACAAATCGCTATCAGACTTGTATTTTTTCCAAGCTAAACTGAATCCATAATAATCTTCAAATTCAGGGTGCCAGTCATAATAAAGTGGGATACGACTATATTTTCTTGCAACAACTTCGTCTTCAAATTCTGGAGATTCCCTTGCAGTAATACCAAATTGAAGACCATTTAGTTCCCAGCTATTGCCCCAAACATTTTCATCAGAAAGAACATTGATCCATCTCGAAGCATCAATATCAAAATCTGCACATAATTCCAGTTCATAGAATCTTCTACAGTTAATCTCTGAAGGCTTAATATAAAGGGCACCATCTACTTGGTACTTTGTATCTTTGACTTGAACCTGCGTAATTTTCATTGGAATTGGAACTCCATTTAATTCTAACCAGAAATAGCCTAAGGGAGTTTTGATACTATAATATTGCTGATTAGCAGGTTTTGCGTTTTTAGAGCATGCATCAAGAATTCTTCCAAGCTTAATTAAATTTCTACAAACGATTTTTGAAGTGCGTGGGTCGAAATGCGAATACCTACGGATGACCCGTTTTAACTTTTCAACAGGAAAAGTGATATCCTTTGGTAGGGCATGATACTTCTGTACAACTAAAGCAGTTTTTTCAGTATTTTCCTTCCCCACTGGGACAACTACAGCGTGTCCTATATGGATATTTGGGTCTTCACAGATATAAGTATAACCATTCCCTCCCTCCTGAAACTCAACCACAACAAGATTTAACTCTTGAGCCGGATCAAAGAGAGGTTCAGGTTTAAGTTCAACCATTTCTGCTTCTTGGCGCTCATAAAAAGTAAATTGATCACCTTCTCCGTCTTCGCCAAAAACCATAAAACTACCACACTCAGGGCACTTCCACATATAAAAGGATGCTTCAGAAATATCATCATAAGAAATTTTATTATGGTCGTCAGCTTTATTTATGATTTCTTCAAACAACTCATCCGAATAAACCGAATAAGCATTTGGATCGGGCGCTCGGTGGTCATTCATTGCTTGCCCGCATCTACATGTCCATTTACCCATAAACAACCTCAGTCGTGGCCTAATTCTTCAAGGAAAAATTGATTTAGAGCTTCCCACTCTTTCTTTTCCTCTCTAACACTTTGAACGTATGCATTCAACTCTTTGATATTTTTGATGATGTAGTATTGGATCGGCATAATCGGATCAATTTCCATACCTTCAGGTCCCTTCACCTTGGTATCAAGCAATCTTGACACATGCTCTTTCATCTCACCAGGAAGCAATTCTTTCACTAAATCATCAAACAAAATCGGAGGAACTGAATGGTATTTTTCAATCCAACGGCAGGCCAAAATGGGCCGCAGCGCATAGAAATACTTTTTAGGTTTAACCTTGTTTCCTGAAAGATACTTATTCATTTGAGTTCTAGCAGTATTCAAGTAATGATACAGCATTTTTTCTCTGAAAAATACTGGTTAACAAGGGGACGTAGGCGTTCAATAAAATCCGTTTGTTGATAGACAATTGGTGACTGTAACCATTCAAACAGTGTTGGATTTGACTTATAAAGGAGTTTTTAAGTCTTGTCTAAATCCCAGCCACTCACATCCCAAGTATCGTCAATTGGTAGCTCGATAACATCACGCTGGTCATTTAAACGGAGATAAAAATATTGCTTTTGTCTGTAGATAAATCGTACATCAAAGTCACTATCAGGAGACTCAAAGCCCCAGGCACGACTACTAGACTCAATAGCCCACAAAACTGTGACATCGTAATCACGCTCAATTTCTGCTAATTTTTCCGGTACCAGAACATTCACTTCTTCTTGCGTTTGCATTTACAACCTCTTATTATTTACGCTGCTTCTCCAGCTCGATCATTAATGAGTTCAATTGTTTGGACAATATTACGAAGTATAGGGAGTTGGTGTTGAAAGAGTAGTTGAACTGAACCATACGATTTAAACGGCTCTTGTGTTAAAACTTTAGTCTCCAAGCAACCATTTTCTACAATGTAATCTACAATCAATTTCACAAAGGAAATCTGCTTGGCATTGAGACTCTCATCCGATAAAAATTTAGAAAAAACTTGATTGGCAGCCTCTCTATCTAAACCAATAATCTCACGAACCAATCTAGGAATTGCCTTATTTTCATAATGTTGTTGGTAATCTGACTTGCTACCTAATTTTTCCCATAGCAATGTTTCAAGTGCAAGTAAATCTTGAGAGGTCAATTTTTCATTATGGTATAACTTAGAAATTGCTTCATCATCTAGATGAGTTTTCAAATAATGTTCAACTTTTTCATTATAAGATCGCAGGTCATTGACTTGTAAATATAGCTTAGTATCATGGACAGTGGAAAGAATGTGATCATCAAAATTGACATAATATACAGTGCGTTCCGGTTTATCCAGAAACTGTAGTAAATCTCGAAGCGCAAGGCGTATTTTTTCCAACTCGGATAAACTAACTTCTTCCCAAAATTCAGGTTCTTGTACTTTCCTGATAATTTCAGCCTGTGCAAAAACTTGTGGTATATTGCCAACCCTAGCAAGGGCTTTAGCTGTTTTCATAACTTGAGATATATGGACAGTTGCTGGCTTAGCCAACAGTTGTCCTAACTGTATCTGAAACAGCCATAAATCAAATCGTCTCGCCATCTCGTCTTCTTTATTTTCTTCAAATAGAATCGGAGAAAGATCTTTCTGGATTGTTTCACTTGTGACGGTCGTTAGATTTTGCCAATTTTCCAACTTTCTGTAAGTATAAACTGTATCTAAGACCATACGAACCCTAAAGTCTAACTCATTTAAGATCACCATACGTTCATGAAGTTCTGAGACGAGTTGTTGACGGTATTCTCTAGCAAACTGATCATCTTGATAACGAAGCTCCTGCAGTTCACGAATCAAGTCCACCTTGATGTTAAACAAACGTTGAGTCAGAGAAACAATGTGACGGCCATCTCCTTCTCTTGGATCAGCTTTGAAATATTCAAAATTATCGCCATAATCAAATACCAAGAAATTTTCCTTATCCTGCTCAGGGCCAAATAAATCTTTACAAAGACGGGTTCCACGGCCAATCATCTGCCAAAACTTAGTTTTAGAACGCACTTTCTTGAAAAAGATTAAATTAACAACCTCTGGTACATCAATACCTGTATCCAACATATCAACAGAAATTGCAATTTGAGGGTATTTCTCCTTAATTTTAAAATCATCAATTAAGGTTTGATAATGCTTAATGCTATAATCAATCACTTGAGCATAATCGCTTCCTTTTTCAGGATAGCGTTCGTTAAAAATATCTCTGATGTATTCAGCGTGTCGATGGTTTTTAGCAAAGATAATGGTTTTACCAATTTCGTCACCTGAAGCTGTCTGAATTCCTCTTGTCATTAGTTCATCTAGAACAATTTTGACTGTTTTTCTATTGAAAATAGAGGTATTAAAATCCTCAGGATCAATATCTTTCTCAGAACTACCATCTTCAAATTGGCTATCAAAATATTCTTTTTCGTCTTGGGATAAATCATCGTAATGTAGACCATCCGTTGGTAGTTTTAACTTAGTTTCAATCGAATGATAAGCTACTAAATAACCATCTTTTACAGCCTCTTCCAAATCGTATGCGTATGTTGGAACACCATTCTCCAAGTTAAAGAAACTATAGGTATTTTTATCCAAATCTTGACGCGGAGTTGCAGTTAATCCTACAATCCTTGCATCAAAATAATCAAAAATTGATTTGTATTTCTGATAAATAGAACGGTGAGATTCATCAATTATGATGAGATCAAAGTGCCCAACAGTGAAGGGGCGTTGATTTACTTCTTCTTGATCACTGATCGCTCCTATCATAGTCGGATAGGTTGAAAAAACCATACGACTAGATCGAGCACTATCTTTATCTTCTAAGAAATTACAAACTGAAAGATCTGGAAGTAATTTCCTAAACGAATCATAAGCTTGCTTAACTAGGGAAGTTCTATCAGCTAAAAAAAGAACATTTTTTACCCAGTTATGACGCGAAAGGATATCAACTAGGGAAACCGCTGTACGGGTTTTCCCAGACCCAGTTGCCATGACCAAGAGTGCCTGTCTCCGATTATTGGAGAATGCTTCACAGACACTTATAATCGCATGTTTCTGATAATGACGTCCAGAAATGTCGTCCCTAATTTTGCTAGAAATATCCTCGAGTGGTTTTTGCAAGTGACGTCTGTCCATCAAAAGTTGCAACTCTTCTTGAGAGTAGAACCCTGCAATATGGCGACGATTAACACCATCAAGTATGTAGTGCTTTAAACCATTGGTAATAAAGCAAATTGGCCGATAGCCGATTTGTTTCTCAAGAACTTCAGCATATTCCTTGACCTGCACCTCCCCTACTTCTGGATTTACAGATGCCTTTTTGGCCTCAACAATTGCTAGAACTTTTCCATTTTTGCCATAAAGGACATAGTCACAGTACCCAATTCCTGTACCATGCTTCAAACCATGAACGGCTACCTCAACACGACAGTTTTCCTCAAATGTCCAACCTGCTAAACGGAGATCGATATCAATAAAGAGTTTTCTTGTCTCTGCTTCAGATAGTTGATCGATATGAAAAGATACATCTTGCCGTAGAGCTGCTGTTTCACGTTTTTCAGTATAAGTCTCTTGAATAGTTAAGGACTGACTAGCCATCTGTTCATCGAAATCAGGAAGATCTGGCAAACTGTTTTGTAATTTCGCCATAGATTGTGGCGTTTCTCGAAACTTGATGTTTGCTGAAAGTGGCAATAGCTGCTCGTCGAAATAACGCTCCACAAACTCGTTACTGTAGCAATAATCAATAAAATTGACAAATTGATACAAATGGTGCAAAGCCAAAATCGCTTCTCGTTCCTTAATTTCTCCACCATGTGCAGCATGATTTCCCCATCGAATTAAAAGAACAATCTGCCTATGGAGCTCTGGATCCACAATCTCTCTAAAATCATCATCCCATACCAAAGAAGATAAGGTAGCACGATAGGGAGCTTCTAAATATGAATCGTGACTATATATCCAATGAACAGCCTGCTCAAGAGCACGACGCGCCATAAAAGCAGTAGCTACAGTAGATGTCGCAATCATATTTTCAGCTTCTATACAGGGCTTTGAAAAAGATTCATACTCTTCGTTATTTAAAAGAAAATCAAAATTTCCCATTTTTCTCTCACTTTGAACAAATAGATACCTATATTATACTAGATTTCAAGCTATTTCTCCACAGTTTTATAACGATCTCACAAGCAAATTGTGATTTGTCGACCTGAGCTACAAAGTCTGCGAATTCGTTTTGGAGGGCTAGAGGGGGGAGGATGAAATCTAATTCACTATATTGTTTTGCATTGATATTTGGTTGTGCAACTGTATTCTGAACTTTAGCAATAAAATCTTTATAGAACTTTGTATTTGTAAAGTGATAAACGAAAACAGGGTTTACTAATGAAAGATTAGGAATTAGTCTAATCAAGTATCCCGCAAATAGTGCTGGACCATACTTCTCTTTCGAATATAAAAAAGTTTTTCCAACTGTAGCTCCGCTTCGAGCGAATAATATATCCCCAGTGTTTAATAAATATTTCTCTTCATAATGGTTAGGTGATTTTTTGTCAGGTTTTAAGTTTCCACATTCATCAATATCAGTTATACGAATATATCTTAATCCTGAAAAGTCAATTGCTGATGCCCCTGATCCGTAAGCCAATTTTTCTACTGATATATCCTTTAACTTACATCTTCTCCATCTCATTTCATTAAAAACAGGATCCCCAAACATCTCGTTAAATCGGGATTTGCGGTTAAGAGATGAATTTTTGGTGTGAATGTTTGACATTGCTTTGGTTTACCATGGCATAGGCCAGGGTTGTATCAATTTTGCTGTGACCAAGTAGTTTTTGGACTTGTTCAATAGGCATTCCTTTATCAATCGCCTTAGTCGCTAGGGTTCTTCTGAATTTATGTGGATGAACCTTTTGTATTCCAAGTTTTTGTCCTAACTTTCTCAATCGAATCTCGACACCAGCAATTCCAAGTCTCTGGGCTTTTCCAACTAGCGTTACAAAAAGAGCTGGATGACTATCTTTTCTATCATTGAGATAGTTTCTTAAATGAATTTTCGTACGAGCATCAAAATATACGGGTCTTTCTTTTTTTCCTTTTCCGAAAACAACGCACTCTCTGTTTTCAAAATCAATATCAGAACGATTCAACTGGACCAGTTCTCCTACACGCATACCTGTTGATGCTAGTAGGTCAATCATTGCCAAATCTCTTAAATTTTCACAATTATCTCTCATAATTTCGAGATGTTCATCCGTATAAGTTTCTTTCACAGTTTGTTCTGTTTTAATTTTTTTAATCCTTCGAATAGGATTCTTGATGATATATTCCTCTTGCTCAAGCCAAGCAAAAAAAGAGGACAATATACGCCGAATATTGTCCAAATTCGCCTTACTACAGTCCTTTTCAGACTGATAATTTGCTAGATAACTCCTTAAATCATCTGTTGTCAGTTGTGTCACAGACTCCTTAATATGATGAAACAAATTTTCAATTGTTCTATGATAATAACGTATTGTTTTTGCGCTACAGCCCTCCACCTGCTTAGCAGTTATGAATAGTTGCAACAGATTATTATTCGAATGCTTCTGCTTCTTTTTTCCATCAACTAGATGGCGTTCTAAACTCTCTCGCAATGCTAGTAATTGTTCATTGTTTAAAAAGGGTAACATTTCTTGTATGATAATTGTAACTTTTGATTCCATAAATTCTCACTTTCATTATTACTCATCAATAAAAAGAGACAATATCAGTTTCTGCATTTCAGAATTCTAATATTGTCTGTTTATTTTCTAATACTCATTCAAATCCAACATACTAGCTTATTTTTTCTCTGACAGAATGTTGAGAAACCCATTTAGAGTAGCTTATCATTTTTTCATCAGTTAAAGCTTCTACCGCTATAGTCACGCACATATCAACCGCTTCTTCCACGGAAACAGTAAAGTGATAACCATTTAATTGTAAGAACTTCACCAAAACAAAGAAAGCTGTTCGTTTATTAGCGTTGGCAAAGACATGCTTCTTTATCAATTGGACAAATAATATTGTTGCTTTATCAAAAATTGTTGGATAAAGAGGCTTGCCAAAAACAAATTGTTCTGGTAAGTTCACAATCATATTTAACGCTGAAGGACTAACTGTTTGAATTTGCTCATTTGGAGAATACCGTTGAATTGCTAAAGCATTGATTTTTTCAATTTGCTTTTCTGTTAGATAGACTGTCATTTCTCCACCAAAGCTTTGAAAACATCGTCGTATTCATCAAAAATTGTATCCAATTTTAAGTTAAAGGCATCATCAGAAACATAAGAGACCTGATGATCCAATTCTTCAGGAGTAAAGATAATTTCGCCACTTGGTAACAATTTTGCTTCATATTTAACACCACTTGGAATATTGAATTCGCTTGGAATCGTAATGGTGATTGAATTTCCTTGTTTTCTTGTTTTTACGACCATCTGATTTCCTCCTTTGAAGTATTATAACAAATAATTACGGTAATTACAACGATAGTGTAAAGCTGCTATTTCATCTCAGATCTTAACCGAAATATTCCTGCATAAGTGATTTTTTCAAGGTTTCCAATTCTTCCAGAGATTTTTGAATTGCCAATTGTGATTTGTCGACTTGAGCCACAAAGTCTGCGAATTCGTTTTGGAGGGAAAGAGGCGGGAGGGGAACTCTAATTTGTAAAAATTTTGATTTCGAAATATTTTTCATACTCCCACTAGTTCCAGAGGCAATTCTCTTAATTTTTAATTTTGTTTTCTCATTTGTAATAAGTTTCCATAAGAATACTGGATTTACTCGATCGTTCAGAATAACCTTCCATAATCTATCTGGCAAATATATATTATCATTATTAATAGCCCAAACATACCCAGCAGCCCCAACTAGTTCAGAAGTGTTCATACGGCTAATAATTACATCCCCTATTTCAACTTTATGCTCATCTAAGGGAATATAATCAATTGGTAAATTTTTTACTTCAGATGAATTAAAATAATCGTACGATACAGCTCCTGTTTTTAATACTTTATTCTTATTATTTTCCTCACCAGCTAAACTTTTACCTGCTCTTAGCTCTTTTATATATGTATCCAAGAATACTGAGTCAGGATACTCTTCAAACATCTCGTTAAATCGGGATTTTACAAGGTTTGAGAGTTCTACGAGTTGCTGATTACGCTGAGTAATTATTTGATTTATTTTAGTTAAATTATTACAAATTTCTTGCTGGATACTATTTTCAACAATAGGGACCTCTATATTTTTCAAGTAAGTTAAATTAATATTATTCTGAGCTACTCCTCTACTATCATTTTTTACTCTATTTTTAATAGAAAGAAGGAAAAAATAAAGATAATCTTTTAATACTTTTTCAGACTTTAAATGTAAACCTGCTATAGCCTGATTTGTTGCAGCATCAATATCTAATATAGCTACCTCACCAAT